>NZ_NKCO01000020.1:0-97169 GCF_002245615.1 Mycobacterium neumannii
AAAAAAAGAGAAAAAAAGAAAAAAAAAAAAAAGAAAGAAAAAAGAAAAGAGAAGAAAAAAGAAAAAGAAAAAAAAGGAAAAAGAAAAAGAAAATATAAAGCAGAAGACGGAAAAGGAGATAAGGAATAGTAGAGTGGGCTAGGAGATGTGTAAAAGAGAAAGGGCGGGCGCCCCGGGGACCGTCACCCGGAAACCGTTGACGATTGCGTCCGTGGCCTCAGCGGCCGGGACAACCTGGTCGACGCTCGTGGTGACGGACAGCGACACCAGATACTTGTCCGGTCCGGCCGCGGCGATGACGTGACGCCGCGAGGTGTTCAGCGTCATGTTGTTCTCGCGGTAGGTTCCCTCGATCAACGCCGACGGCATGCCGCCGAACTCGGCCAGCGACGCGTCGGTGCTGCGCCATGCGGGCAGCTGCTGGCTGTCGATGAAGCCGTGGCTGATCGCCTCTTTGGGGTCGAAGTCGCCGACGAGCTTGTACACCACGACCTGAGCGTTCGAGGTGTACAACCCGTTGCCGCCGACCCGGTCCGCGATCACCGCGAAGGCATCGGGGACGTTCGGGTCCGGGACGTGCTCCCAGCCGCGCGGCATCGGCAGCACGATGGTGAGCGCCTTGAAGTCGCGGCTGTTCTGGGGCTCGAGTTTGACCCCCTTGTCGGCGAAGAACTCGGTGAGCGTGCCGGAGGTGGTGGGCATGATCGTCGCGACCGGCGCCGGGGGGACGGGTTGGGCGGCCAGGCCCGGGGCCGAGGTACCGGCCGGTGTCGCCGCGCCCGCCGGAGTGGCCGCGCCCGCCGGAGTCGCCGCGCCCGCCGGAGTCGCTGCGCCGGCTTGGGCTGCCGCGCCGGCCGGGGTCCCCGCGGTGGCAGACGTCACACCCGGTGCGGTCACCCCCTGTTGGGTGAGGGGCTGGGCGTTCGGTGTGACCGTGACGGTCTGCGTGACCGTGGGCAACGCGGGCTGGGGTGGCTGCGGAACGAGAGGTTCGGCCGATGCGGTCGTGCCCGCAAAGCCGAGGACGCCGGCGGTGGCGGTGGCCACACTTGCGGCCAATATCCGCCAGCGAGGGGCGATCTCGATCATCTGCGTCGGTCCTTCCGAGCTGCACGGGAAGAGGTCAGGCGCTGACTGTATCGACCCGCGAAGCACGGCGACCAGCGTCGGAATCGACCTGCAACCGTGTTCTGACTTCCCCGCAATGCAACCGAGACCGACCCGTGGCCGAAGCACCGCGAATATCGGTGCTTATACCCTGTTCACGTGACAGACGCGCCGACCACAGACACCCCGCAGCACCGCTACACCGCGGAGCTGGCCGGGCAGATCGAGCGCACCTGGCAGCAGCGGTGGGCCGACGCGGGGACCTTCCACGTGCCGAACCCCGTCGGGTCGCTGGCGCCCGCCGACGGTTCGCCGGTGCCCCCCGACAAGATGTTCGTCTTGGACATGTTCCCGTATCCGTCGGGTGAAGGCCTGCACGTCGGGCACCCGCTCGGTTACATCGCGACCGACGTCTACGCCAGGTACTTCCGGATGACCGGGCATAATGTGTTGCACGCCTTGGGGTTTGACGCGTTCGGTCTGCCTGCCGAGCAGTACGCCATCCAGACCGGGACGCATCCCCGGATTCGCACCGAGGCCAACATCGTCAACTTCAGGCGCCAGCTGGGCCGGTTGGGGTTCGGTCACGACTCGCGCCGCAGCTTCGCCACCACCGACGTCGACTACTACAAGTGGACGCAGTGGATCTTCCTGCAGATCTACAACGCGTGGTTCGACCCGACCGCACAGAAGGCCCGGCCGATCGCGGAGTTGGTCGAGCAGTTCGAGTCGGGTGCGCGCAGCCTCGACGACGGCCGGTCGTGGACGGATCTGTCGAAGGGTGAGCGCGCCGACGTCATCGACTCGTATCGGCTGGTATATCAGTCCGACTCGCTGGTGAACTGGTGTCCGGGGTTGGGCACGGTACTGGCCAACGAGGAGGTCACCTCCGACGGCCGCAGCGAGCGCGGGAACTTCCCAGTGTTCCGTAAACGGTTGCGGCAGTGGATGATGCGGATTACCGCGTACTCCGATCGCCTGCTCGACGACCTCGAACTGCTGGACTGGCCGGAGAAGGTCAAGGCCATGCAGCGCAACTGGATCGGCCGGTCGACGGGGGCATCCGTCTTGTTCGGCACCGAGGTCGGGGACATCGAGGTGTTCACCACCCGCCCCGACACACTGTTCGGCGCGACGTACATGGTGCTGGCGCCCGAGCACGAACTGGTCGACAAGGTGGTCGCCGACCAGTGGCCCTCCGGTGTCGACGAGCGATGGACGTACGGGGCGGCGACGCCCGCCGAAGCCGTCGCCGCCTACCGCGCGGCGATCGCGGCCAAGTCGGACCTGGAGCGGCAGGAGAACAGGACCAAGACCGGTGTGTTCGTCGGCGCGTATGCGACGAATCCCGCCAACGGTCAACGCGTGCCGATCTTCATCGCCGACTACGTTCTGCTGGGTTACGGCACCGGAGCCATCATGGCGGTGCCGGGACACGACCCGCGCGACTGGGAATTTGCGAACGAGTTCGGGCTGCCGATCGTGGAAGTCGTTGCCGGCGGCGATGTCTCGCAGGACGCGTACACCGGAGAAGGCGAGATCGTCAACTCCGACTACCTCAACGGGCTGAGCGTGGCTTCGGCGAAGGAGGCCATCACCGCGCGGTTGGCGGCAGAGGGCCGCGCCCGTGAGCGCGTCGAATACAAGCTGCGGGATTGGCTTTTCGCGCGTCAGCGGTACTGGGGCGAGCCGTTCCCGATTGTCTACGACGAGGACGGCCGCGCGCACGCGCTGCCGGAGTCCGCGCTGCCGGTCGAGCTGCCCGACGTACCCGACTACTCGCCGGTGCTCTTCGACCCCGACGACGCCGACAGCGAGCCGTCGCCGCCGCTGGGTAAGGCCACCGACTGGGTGAACGTCGAGCTGGATCTCGGCGACGGACTCAAGCGCTACACCCGCGACACCAACGTGATGCCGCAGTGGGCCGCCAGCTCCTGGTACGAGCTGCGCTACACCGATCCGCACAACTCAGAGGAGTTGTGCGCCAAGGAGAACGAGGCCTACTGGATGGGGCCGCGGCCCCTCGAACACGGAGCCGACGACCCGGGTGGTGTCGACCTGTACGTCGGCGGCGTCGAGCACGCGGTGCTGCACCTGCTGTACGCGCGGTTCTGGCACAAGGTGCTCTACGACCTCGGCCACGTCAGCTCCTCTGAGCCGTACCGCCGGCTGGTGAACCAGGGCTACATCCAGGCGTTCGCCTACACCGACTCCCGCGGCGCATACGTGCCCGCGGCGGAAGTGGTTGAGCGGGAGGGCAAGTTCTACTTGCCTGGACCCGACGGTGAAATAGAGGTCTTCCAGGAGTTCGGGAAGATCGGCAAGAGCCTGAAGAACTCGGTGTCCCCCGACGAGATCTGCGACAACTACGGTGCGGACACGCTGCGGGTTTACGAGATGTCGATGGGGCCACTGGAGGCGTCGCGGCCGTGGGCCACCAAGGACGTCGTGGGCGCACACCGGTTTCTGCAGCGGGTGTGGCGCCTGGTGGTCGACGAGGAGACCGGCGCCAACCGCGTCGCCGAACACGAGGCGATCGACGAGCCGACGCTGAAGTTGTTGCACCGCACCATCGCCGGAGTGTCCGACGATTACACGAGCCTGCGCAACAACACCGCGGCGGCCAAGCTGATCGAGTACACCAACCACCTGACCAAGGAGGGGGTGACGGCACGCGCGGCGTTGGAGCCGCTGGTGTTGATGGTCGCGCCGCTGGCCCCGCATCTGGCCGAGGAGTTGTGGCGTCGGCTGGGTCACGAATCGTCGCTGGCGCAGGGCCCCTTCCCGGTGGCCGACCCGCAGTATCTGGTCGAGGACACCGTCGAGTACCCCGTGCAGGTCAACGGGAAGGTGCGCGGCCGGGTGACGGTCGCCGCGGACGCGGACGCCGACGCGCTGGAAGCCGCCGCGTTGGCCGACGAGAAGGTTCAGGCGTTCATCAACGGCGCAACGCCGAAGAAGGTCATCGTGGTGGCCGGCCGCCTCGTCAACATCGTCGTCTAACGCGCGATTTCGGCGTAGTTGGTTGTGACTGGCGCAACCATTGACACCGAAACAGCGGCACAGGGAACCGGAGGAGCGGCTGTCGCGTCCATCACTAAGTGCTCAACGCTCATCTCCGTCGGCACGATGGTGTGCTGACGCTCGGCCAGGCTCGCCTCATGGGGATGAGCAGGTCCGCCGTTCACAGGCGCGTGCGGTCCGGACAGTGGCGGCAGTGCGCACGCGGCGTCTACTTCGTCGACGACCGGCCATTCAGTGACGCCGCGCGTATACGCGTCGGGGTGTGGAGTTGCGGGGAGACTGCCGTCGCGAGCGGCTTGACAGCTGCGTGGTGGCAAAGCCTCACCCGCTTCGCGCCGAATCTCGTTGACGTCACCATGCCTCGCAACGGCAGCGGCCGAGCTCCCAGCGGTGTGAGGTTGCGCCGCCGGAACCTTGCATCCGAGGACATCGTCGAATGCAAGGGGCTACGCGTCACCTCCCGACCATTGACCGTTCTTGAGGCCGCCGTCCGGACACGCGATGGCGCAAAGATCATGGATCGCGCGCTCCAGGCGGATGTAGCGCTGCGGGATCTGTGGCGCGCCCAACTCCGCAACAAGGGCCGCTACGGTTCACCGGCGGCGCGCGTACTTCTGCAGGCGGCGTCGGACGGCGCGCGGTCGACGGCCGAGCGGCTGCTGCTCAGGCTGCTCCGGGAAGCCGGGATCACCGGGTGGCAAGCGAACTACCCGGTGGGCAAATATCGCGTCGATGTGGGATTCAAGGGCCCGAAGGTCGCCATCGAAGTTGACGGCTTGGCGTTCCATATCGGTTCTGACGAGTTCCATCAGGATCGGGTGCGACAGAACGACATAACCCTTCTGGGGTGGCAGGTGCTGCGCTTCACGTGGCTCGACATCACGGAGTACCCCGACCGCGTGATAGCGCTCATCAAATCGGCGATTTCGGTGTAACTGGTTGCGCCTGCCGCGACAAACTACACCGAAATCACCGAACTATTAGCGGGGGCGGACGATGACCTCGTGCATGTGGGCGTCGGGCGGGGTGTGCACCGCATCGGCGATCACCTTCGCCACACTCTGCGGGCTCAGGAACCGCGACGGGTCGTACTCGCCGCCCTCGTAGGCGACCAGACCCTCCTGCATTTCCGTGGCGATCCGGCCCGGGTGCACCGACGTCACCCGCAGCGACGGCTCATCGGCCCGCAGTGAGTCGGCGAACGACCGCAAGGCGAACTTGCTGGCCGAATACGACGCCAATCCCGGCGACGCGTTGATCCCCGACCCCGAGTTCACGAACAGCACGTGTCCGCCCGCGGCCCGCAACGCCGGCAACAGCGCGAGTGTAAGGGCAACCGCGCCAATGACATTGACCTCCATGGAGGTGCGCCACTCGTCGACGGTGGACTCGGCGACCCGGCCAGGGAACGCCACGCCCGCGTTGTGGATCAGTACGTCGAGCTCGATGATCGGCTCGACCGCGGCCTCGATACCGGAGACGTCAGCCAGGTCGATCGGCCACGTGGTCGCGCCGAACTGCGCGGCGACCTCGTCGAGCGCCGCCGACGGTCGCCCGGCCAGAAACAGTGTGTGACTGTCGGCCAGCGCCGTGGCGATCGCCGTCCCGAGCCCCCGTGAGGCGCCCGTGATCATCGCGGTCGGCATGTCGAAACCCTACCGACCTGCGTTCGGCGGCGAAGCGTCGCATCATGGAACGGATGCCACCCGACCACAGCTTTGCGCCCACCCAGCTCGCGGCCCGCGCCGCGTACCTGCTGCGGGGTAACGACCTGGGCACCATGACCACCGCGGCACCGCTGCTGTACCCGCACATGTGGAGCTGGGACGCGGCGTTCGTGGCGATCGGGCTGGCCCCGCTGAGCGTCGAGCGCGCGGTCGTCGAACTCGACACCCTGCTCTCGGCGCAGTGGACCAACGGGATGATCCCGCACATCGTCTTCGCCAACGGTGTCGACGGTTACTTTCCCGGCCCGGCGCGCTGGGCCACGTCCGCACTGGCCGCGCACGCACCCCGCAGCCGGCACACGTCCGGTATCACCCAGCCGCCGGTGCACGCGATCGCCGTGCAGCGCATCCTCGATCACGCCCGCACCCGCGGCCGCTCCACCCGCGCTGTGGCCGAGGCGTTCCTGGACCGCCGCTGGTCCGACCTCGTCAAGTGGCACCGCTGGCTCGCCGAGGCCCGTGACCCGAACGAACACGGCCGCGTCACGCTGTACCACGGCTGGGAGTCGGGTATGGACAACTCCCCGCGCTGGGACAGCGCCTATGCCAACGTGATTCCGGGCAACGTGCCCGAGTACCAGCGCGAGGACAACACGATCGTCACCGACGCCACCCAGCGCCCGTCCGACCTCGAGTACGACCGCTACCTCTGGTTGCTCGAGGAGATGAAGTCGGCCCGCTACGACGACGAATTGCTGCCCAAGGTCATGAGTTTCGCGGTCGAGGACGTGTTCGTCTCGGCCATCCTCGCGGTCGCCTGCGACGTGCTCGCCGAGATCGGTGAGGAATACGGCCGCCCCCGCGCCGACGTCCGCGACCTCTATGCGTGGGGCCAGCGGTTCCGTGACGGCGTCATCGACACCACTGACGAAAGAAGCGGCGCAGCGAGGGATTTCGACGTGCGAACGGGCAAGTGGGTGGCCACCGAAACGGTCGCGCAGTTCGCCCCGCTGTTGTGCGGCGGTCTGCCCCACGACAAGGAACGCTCGCTGGTAAAGCTGCTGGAGGGCCCGCGCTTCTGCGCTCATCCCGACCTCAAGTACGCCTGCATTCCGTCCACCTCGCCGGTGTCACGCGAATTCCGGCCGCGCGAATACTGGCGCGGCCCGGTCTGGCCGGTGATGACGTGGCTGTTCTCGTGGTGCTTCGCGCGCCGCGGCTGGGCCGAACGCGCACGTCTGCTTCGCCAGGAGGGACTGCGCCAGGCCAGCGACGGGACGTTTGCCGAATACTACGAACCCTTCACCGGCGAGCCGCTGGGCAGCATGCAGCAGTCGTGGACGGCGGCAGCGGTCCTGGACTGGCTGGGTTGATCCGCTACTCGGCCAGCCGCTCGAGCGGGTCGATGGCCTTGGTCAGCGTCTCGATGTCCTCCGGGGTCAACCTGGACAACAGGCTGGCCAGATGCGCGCGCCGAACCTCGAGTGCCTCCTGGTGCTGAGCGCGACCCTCCGGGGTGATGTCGACGAGCACCGCCCGCAGGTCGGACGGGTCGCGCGAGCGCTTGACGAGGCCCAGCTTCTCCAGTCGGCGGATCGCCACCGTGGTCGTGGGCGTGCGAACACGCTCGTGGGCGGCCAGATCGGTCATCCGCATCGGGCCCTGCTCCAGCAGCGTGAGCAGGATCGACAGCTGGGCCAACGTAAGGTCTCCCGCGTCTGTCCGGCTCGTGTCGCTGCGACGCAGCACGGAGAACACGCGGGACAGGACCCGCTGCAGCTCCCCCGACAGCTCCACGACCTGCGGTTCGACGACTTCCGCCATAATTTCGGCAGTCTAACCTGTCAGGCGATGCCAGGTTGCGTGACGGACGCGTTAGTTCAAAGTCGTCGAAGGGCCCGGTCACAGCACCTGCGAGAGGAACCGCTGCAGACGTTCGGTTTCGGCCGCATCGAAGATCTGCTCCGGCGGTCCGGCCTCGACGACCTTGCCGTGATCCATGAACACCACGGCATCCGAGGTCGATCGGGCGAAGCCCATCTCGTGAGTCACCACCACCATGGTCATGCCGTCGGCGCCGAGGTCGGCGATCAGCGCGAGGATGCCCTTGACCAATTCGGGGTCGAGCGCCGAGGTCGCCTCGTCGAAGAACATCACCTGCGGCGCCATCGCCAACGCCCGCGCGATCGCCACCCGCTGCTGCTGGCCACCGGACAGCGTCGTAGGCCGCACGTCGGCCTTGTTGCGCAGGCCGACGCGCTCCAGGTGCGCCAACCCGAGCTCGCGGGCTTCCTCGGCGCTGAGCCGCTTGAGCTTGCGCGGCGCGAGCGTCACGTTGTCCAGCACGCTGCGGTGCGGGAACAGGTTGAAGTTCTGGAAGACCATCCCGATGCGTTGGCGCAACTGGTCGGGATTGTCGGCGAGCACCGAGCGGCCGTCGAGCAGGATGTCGCCGCGGTCGGGCTCGTAGAGCCGGTTCAGCGTGCGCAGCAGGGTGGACTTGCCTGACCCCGACGGCCCGATCACCGCGGTGGTGCTGCCCGCGCGCACGTCGATGTCCACCCCGCGCAGCACCGGGTTCGGACCGAACGATAGGTGGATGTCGTTGGCGCTCAACGACACCGGATCGAAACCGGACGTGCGCATCAGATCATCTCCTGAGATGTCGCCATGGGGAGCGGATCCTCCTCGGAAGGCTTTCGCCCACGGCGCAACCGGTTGTCGATGTAGTTGACCAGATGCGTCAGCGGCACGGTGAGCATCAGGTAGAAGAAGCCCGCGGCCACCAGCGGTGACAGGTTGCCGGTCTGCGCGTTGAGGTCGCGCCCGACCTGGAACAGCTCACGTTGATCGGCGACCAGCCCGAGGAAGTAGACCAGCGACGAGGCCTTCAACAGCGAGATGAACTGGTTCATCAGCGCGGGCAGCACGCGCCGCACACCCTGGGGTATCACCACCAGCTGCATCGATGCTGTGTACGAAAATCCCAGTGCGCGTGATGCTTCCATCTGTCCGGGCTCGACGCTTTGGATGCCGGAACGGAAGATCTCGCCGACGTAGGCCGCAGCCATCAGGCCCAGCGCGGCGATGCCCAGCGGGAACGGGTTGTTGCCGGTCAGGCCGCCCACGATCGGCCCGACGCCGAGGCCGATCAACAAGATGATGACCACCTCGGGCAGGCCGCGGAAGATGTCGGTGTACACCCGCGCCGGCCACCGCAGCCAGCGGTGCCGCGAGATTCCCGCGACCGCCAGCAGCATCCCCAGCACCAGGCCGATGACGGCTGCGCTGACGGTCAGGATCAACGTGTTCGGCAGGCCGGTTTTCAACAGGTCGGGCACCGCCTGCCGGTACAGGTCCCAGTTGAGGAACGAGTCCTTGAGCTGCGCCAGAGTCGATTTCGGCACCGCGGGCCCGGCCGAAGGCTCCTGGTTCTCGGCAGCGATCGCGTTAAAGTCCGGTAGTTGTGGTGGCGGAGCCGCCTTGGAGCCTGGCTTCCACCCAGGCGGCAGCGCCCGCGGTACCCATTCGGAGTACAGCCGCGCCCAGGTGCCGTCGGCGATCACGGCGTCCAGCCCGGAGTTCAACGCGTCGATGAGCGGGCGGTTCTCAGTGGCCACCGCCCATGCGATGAAATTGTCCAAACTGAAGGTGTTTTCGATGATCTCGGCTGGATCGCCGGGCTGCACCGTCCCCGACGCCTGCTGAGACGGGGCGACCCAGGCATCGATCTGCCGGGTCTTCAGGCTGGCGTAGACGGTGTTGTAGTCGGGGTACTTGACCGGCTGCAGGCCCAGGGTGTCGACGACGTAGGACTCCTGCACGGTGCCCTGCACCACGCCGATGCGCTGTCCGGGCGCCAGTTTGTCGAAACCGGTGATCGGCGACCCGGTGGGCACGACGAGCGAAAAGTAGCCGAAGTCATAGCCGTTGGTGAAACCGACCGTGCGGCGGCGCTCCTCGGTCGTGGTGATCGACGAGGACCCGACATCGAAGCGTCGCGCCGCCACCTGCGCGAGCAGCCCGGAGAATTCGGTGCCGACGAAGTTGATCCGCAGGCCCAGCTTGTCGGCGATCGCGCGCAGCACCTCGTTGTCGAACCCGGTGAACTGACCGGCCGAGTTGATGCAGATGCTCGGTGGCGCGTCCGACAAGGTGCCGACGGTCAGCGTGCCCGGCTGGATCAGTCCCAATGCGTTCACGTCCACCGCCGCGAGCGGCACCACGGATGGCGTGGTGTACCGGTCCTCGTCGGGCCCGGTCGCCGCCGCGACCAGGTTGGTCGGAAGGGCGCTGGCGCTCTCGACGCCGGGGGGTGTGCACTGGTCCACGTTGGCGTGCGCGGGCCCGGCTACGCCGACGCCGGTCATTAGCATCGCGGCGAGCGCCACCACGAAGATCTTGCCGAACCGCGCGAACGTGGTCATCTGTGCAACGTATCGGTCTGGGCCGCACGTTCGCCGGGTTGGGCTCGATCAGAACGTCACCGGCGAGGCGCCCGCCCCGCGCAACACACCCCGTCGGACCAGTTCGGTGACCATGATGCGACCCATCGCCTCGCTGCGGGTGACGCACGCGTTGCGGGCGGCCTCCTCGTCGCCGCCGCGGATTGCGGCGGTCTCGTCCTCGTAGAACGGCAGCATCTCGTCGTGATCGCTCAGATATGTCACCCAGAACGCTCGAGGCGTGAAGGCCTGGACCGATCGGATCAACGCCGTCAGCCGCGGGCCTGCGTACGCGTCGGTGATCACGGTGCGGTACTGCCATGCGGCGTCGTAGAAGGCGCGCGACTCCCGGGTGCCGCGCAGCGTGTCGGTCAGCGCGCCCAGCCGGTCGAGAACGCCGGGATCCGGTTCGGCGGCGGCGCGCGCCGACGCGATGCCGGTAAGGAACCCGTGCAGCTCATGGTGCTCACGCACGAACGCCTCGTCGAAGCGTTCTACGAAGGCACCGCGGTGGTACCGGGTGGACAAGATGCCGTCGTGTTCCATCTGCACGACGGCCTCTTGAATCGGCACGCGCGACAAACCGAGGTCTTGTGCGATCTCGTTGCGGTCGATCCGATCACCCGACCGGAGCTTGCCGGTCAGGACCAGGTTCACGACGTGCGCGACCACAAGGTCTTTTTCCTTGACCCCATACTTTTTGGGCATGGCGGCGACAGTCTCTCACGCACCACGCCTCGCCGGGAGGGGTTACGCCGGTTCAGCCGCCTTCGTTTCGACGACGGTCGCGCCACCGGACCAGCGCCTCGGCTTCGGACAGGTCGTAGTCGGGTCCGTTGACCCCGACGGTCAGCATCGTGACGCCGAGGTCGGCGAGCGCGTCGGCCTCACCGGTCAGGGCCTCGGCGGTCTTGCCCGATACGCCGGCCGACCGCTCGATGGCGTTCGGATCGCGGCCCACATCGGCGCAGTGGCCCGCCAAAACCTCGGCCTTGCGCGGATATTCGCCGCTGTCGGAGAAGCTGTGCCAGATGTCGCCGTACTCGGCGACCAGACGCAGCGTCTTCTTCTCACCACCGCCGCCGATCAGGACGGGGATGTCGCGGGTGGGCTGCGGATTGAGCTTGGAAAGACGCGACGTGATGCGCGGCATCGCCTCGGCGAGGTCGTCGAGCCGGCTGCCTGCGGTGCCGAACTCGTAGCCGTACTCGTCGTAATCCTTCTGCTTCCAACCCGAACCGATGCCCAGGATCAGGCGGCCGTCGCTGATGTGGTCGACGGTGCGCGCCATGTCTGCCAGCAGCTCGGGGTTGCGGTACGAGTTGCAGGTCACCAGCGCACCGATCTCGATGCGCGACGTTTGCTCGGCCCAGGCGCCCAGCATGGTCCAGCATTCGTAGTGGGCACCGTCGGGATCGCCGTAGAGCGGGAAGAAGTGGTCCCAGTTGAACGCGACGTCGACACCGAGGTCCTCGCAGCGTCGGACCGCGTCGCGGATATGGCTGTACTTCGGGGAGTGCTGCGGCTGCAGTTGCACGCCGACACGGATCGGATAGCTCACGCTTCAACCGTACGCAGCATCCTGCGCCCGACTCGCGAGCGGCCGTGTCTGTACGCGACGCGCCGCCGATCCGCGAACAATCGCGGTCGCTCGCGCCGCGCGAACCACCTACTCGGCCAGAACGGCCCGCAGGATCTGAATCAACTTGCCCGGCTGATCGCTCTGCACCGAGTGTCCGGAATCCTCGACGATCTGTATATCCTTGAATCCCGGTGCACGACGGGCGAACTCGGCGGCGTCGTCGTCGTTGACGAAGAACGAGTTGGCGCCGCGAACCAACGTCGTCGTCACCTGCAGCCGCGGGACGTCATCCCACAGCCCTTCGAAGCCCTCGCCCTTGCGCATCTCGTCGTAGCGCCAGGTCCAGGTGCCGTCGTCGAGCCGCTTGGCGTTGTGGAACACGCCGCGGCGCAACGATTCCCGGTCGCGGTGCGGCGCCGCAGCGACCGTCTTCTCCAGCATCGCCTCGAACGAGGGGAAGATGCGGTCGCCCTGCACCAGAGCGACGGTGCCCTTCTGCGCCTCGGTCATCTGGGTGTGCCGCTCGGGCGCCGACGGCGTCACATCGACCAGCACCAGCCTGCGCACCAGGTCGGGCGCCGCGACGGCCAGACGCAACGCCGTCAAGCCGCCCAACGACATGCCCACCACGAGATCGGCGTCGGAAGCCAGCGAGCGGACGACGGGTTCGATGGCGACGGCGTTGTTCTTCGGACCGTAGTCACCATCCTCGCGCCATGCCGACCGGCCGTGCCCGGGCAGGTCGATGGCCAGCGCCGACTCGCCCAGCCCGACGATCACGGTGTCCCAGGTGTGCGCGTTCTGTCCGCCGCCGTGCAGGAAGACCACCCGCGGCGAGGCGTCGCCGAACTTCAGGGAGCTGATCGGCCCGGCGTCGATACGCTTCACCGGCGGCACCGCCTCGACACCGGCCTGGCGCGCGTTTTCCCGCAGGAAGGTGAACTCGTCGAGCGCAGCCAGTTCGTCGTCAGGCGAGATGTCGGTCATCAGGTGACCCTACAAAACGCCGAAACCGACGCAGTGGCGGTCCGCACTCGCACAAATCCGCCAAAACGTCGGTTTCGGTATCGACGAAGGAGCCTCAGCCCTCGATGAAGGTTTCGAGCTGCGCCCGGGCCACATCGTCGGGCAGCTGCTTGGGCGGGCTCTTCATCAGGTAGGCCGAGGCCGCCTCGACGGGGCCGCCGATTCCGCGATCGAGCGCGATCTTCGCCGCGCGAACGGCGTCGATGATGACACCGGCCGAGTTCGGCGAATCCCACACCTCGAGCTTGTACTCCAGGTTTAGCGGCACGTCACCGAACGCGCGGCCCTCGAGCCGCACGTAGGCCCACTTGCGGTCGTCGAGCCAGCCGACGTGATCGGACGGGCCGATGTGCACGTCCTTGGTCTTGAACTCACGCTGCAGGTTGGAGGTGACGGCCTGAGTCTTGGAGATCTTCTTCGACTCCAGCCGCTCGCGCTCGAGCATGTTGAGGAAATCCATGTTGCCGCCGACGTTGAGCTGCATGGTGCGGTCGAGCTGCACGCCGCGGTCCTCGAACAGCTTGGCCATCACGCGGTGGGTGATCGTCGCACCGATCTGGCTCTTGATGTCGTCGCCGACGATCGGGACACCGGCGTCGGCGAACTTCTTGGCCCACTCCGGGTCGGAGGCGATGAACACCGGCAGTGCGTTGACGAACGCCACGCCGGCGTCGATCGCGCACTGGGCATAGAACTTGTCGGCCTCGTCCGAGCCGACCGGAAGGTAGGACACCAGGACGTCGACCTCGGCGTCCTTGAGCGCCTTGACGACGTCGACGGGGTCGGAGTCGGAGACCTCGATGGTGTCGGCGTAGTACTTGCCGATGCCGTCGAGTGTCGGGCCGCGCTGCACGGTGACGTTCAGCGGCGGCACGTCGGCGATCTTGATGGTGTTGTTCTCCGACGCGAAGATCGCCTCGGACAGGTCGAAGCCGACCTTCTTGGCGTCGACGTCGAAGGCGGCGACGAACTTGACGTCGCGCACGTGGTAGGGGCCGAGGCGCACATGCATCAGGCCGGGCACGGTCGCCGTCTCGTCGGCATCGTGGTAGTACTGCACGCCCTGTACGAGCGAGGACGCGCAGTTGCCCACGCCGACAATCGCGACCCGCACCTCTCCGTTGGATGACATGACGTCTCTTCCCTTCGTAATCCCTGTCGTAGTTGGTTCGGTTCTGCCTAGGGCTGCACAGTGTTGTCTGAGCGCCCCTGGCTCAGACGTTCCGCCGCAATCAGCTCGTTGAGCCACTTCACCTCGCGCTCGCTCGACTCCAACCCCAGCTGATGAAGCTGCCGGGTGTACCTGTCGATGGAGCTGCTGGCCCGCGCAACGGCTTCACGCAGACCCTCGCGGCGTTCCTCCACCTGACGACGGCGCCCCTCCAGGATCCGCATCCGGGCCTCGGCCGGGGTGCGGTTGAAGAAGGCGAGATGGACACCGAATCCGTCGTCGGAGAAGTTCTGTGGGCCCGTGTCGGCCACCAGTTCGGAGAAGCGCTGCTTGCCCTTCTCGGTGAGCTGGTAGACGCGTCGCGCCCGGCGCATCTTCGGGGTGCCGTCCGGCGCTGCATCCTCGACGATCAGCCCGTCGTTCTGCATGCGCCGCAAGGCGGGATAAAGCGATCCGTACGAAAATGCGCGGAAGGCGCCAAGCAACCCCGTCAATCTCTTGCGAAGTTCGTAGCCGTGCATCGGCGATTCCAGCAGGAGTCCCAGGATGGCGAGTTCCAACACTGAAGACACCCCCTTTGCTGGTCCGTTACGGCGGTTCGACACCTCGCACCATAGTATCGCGCCGATATATTCGGCGCGAACGTTGGGTAACCGTCGCGCGAACGCTGCGGGCCTCAGCCGGGGTAGTTGACCTGCTTGACCGTGCCGTCACCGGCCAGCTCGATGTAGCCGCTGCCGTAGTCGCTGGACACGTAGACGTCGATCGACAGCGCACCCGGGGTCGTCGGATCGGTGGCCGTATCGATGGACAGATAGGTGCTCGTGACGTCCTCGGGTTTCATGCCGAGCGTCTCCGGGGCACCGCGCAGAACGCCGACGACCGCCTTGGCGTCGAACTTGCCCAGGTCGACCTCGACGGCATCGCTGGACTTCGAGGACGACGAGGGATCGTCCCAACCGCCGCGGTAGGTGTAGATCAGCTCGCGGCGCTCCTCGTTCGGATCCGGCCGGGTCAACGACGCGTAGTCCGGATAGACGATGAGCCGGTAGCCGTTGGTGTCGCCGAACCGCTGCTTCATCTGTTCGAGCAGACCCGTCAGCCCGCCGAGCGAGTGCAACTGCTTGGGCGGGGTCAGCACCACCGGGGTGATGCCGTCGGACTTCGCACCCGGGTCGGAGGTGAAGTTCAGCGGCGACGGGGTGTTGCCGTAGAGACCCCATCCGATCGCGATGCCGAGCACCACCAGCACACCGGCCACCGCGAGACGCAGACCCCAGCCGCTGCCGGCCATGGGCAGTGCCCGCGGCTTTTTCAGCGTGGGCAGTTGCACCGGTGCGTTGTTGGTTTGAAGGTCGGCCACCAACGCCTGCAGCTCGCCGAGCGTGGTCGCGGTCGTCGCCGCCTTGACTCGCTCGCCGTGCTCGGTCATCGACAGTTGGCCCTCGGCCAAGGCGCTGTCGAGAATCTGGCACGTGTCGTTGCGGTCGCTGTCTTTGGCCCGCGTCGCCGATGTCTGCCGGGTTGCCACGCCGATGATCGTAGAAGCAAAAGTCAGCGGATGAGTCCCTGTGAAGTCATCACGGCCAGCAGCGATCCGTCCGAGCCGCGCAGCGAACCGTAGGCCGAGACACCTCCGCTGGCGACCGAACCCCGCGCCTCGAGCAGCCGCCATGCGGTGGACGGCACCAGGTGCGCCCCGGGCTGCCACACCAGGCTGAGGTCCAGACTCAGCAGCCAGGCGTCGACGAATCCGCTGACCTTGCCCGGCGCATCGAAGAGGTGGGCGTCCGCGTGCAGGACGTCGGCGATCTGGGGATGGGTGAGCGGGTCCCCGGGCGAATCGCTGTCGGCGCTCACCCAGAGCGCCACCTCGGGCCGGCGGTCGGCGAAGCGGGTCAGGCTGGTCGGATAGTCCAGGCCGCGCCGATGGGCGAATCGCAGCGACCGGTACTCCTGGCCGATCCAGTCCAGCGGGGGAGCGGACTCCGGTTCGGGCAGCGGAGCGCTGTAGCGCTCGAAGGGGACGGGTGCATCAACCGACGGTGGTCCGAGCCAACCGTCGGCGAACCAGCTGTTCGCGATGAGAATGGTGCGCTCCCGCTGGCGGATGGTGGCCTCGACGGCCGCGGCGGTACGTCCGCCGCGGATGCTGTGGACGTAGATCTCGAGCGGGCCAGGCGCCCCGGCGTCGACGAAGGTCACCGACAGCGACGCCGCCGCCGGCCGACCGCTGTGCGCGAACATCGCGGCCAGCGCCAGTGCGGAGGTATAGCCGCCGAAGGCCCGACCGTCAAAGCACCACTGTTCGCCGAGGTCGCGGGTGAATCGGCTCGAGCCTTCACCGGAGGGCCCACCGTCGAGGGCGAAGTCGCGCCCGTCCAACATCGAGTCTCCTCAAGTTCGCCGCACACGGCCGATTGCTGTTGCCGTCGGTCCAGATCAAACACCTTAGAGAGGGGCGTGACCGTGCCGTCACGCTCCGGTAGTCGCATCGCCGACGTACTCTGGTCCTCGTGCGATTGCAGCGACAGGTGGTGGACTACGCACTTCGGCGACGGTCCCTGCTGGCCGAGGTCTATTCGGGACGCACCGGCGTCTCCGAGGTCTGCGACGCCAATCCCTATCTGCTGCGCGCCGCCAAATTCCACGGCAAACCCAGTTCGGTGACGTGTCCGATCTGCCGGAAAGAACAGCTCACCCTGGTGTCGTGGGTATTCGGCGACCATCTTGGCCCGGTATCGGGTTCCGCACGAACGGCCGAGGAGTTGGTCCTGCTGGCGTCCCGATACGACGAGTTCTCCGTACACGTGGTGGAGGTATGCCGCACCTGCAGCTGGAATCACCTGGTCAAGTCGTACGTGCTCGGGGCGGTCCCACCACCAAAGGGAAAGCCCGGCACTCGAACCGCGCGCTCACGGGCGCGCACGGCCAGTGAATAGCGAAGGGCGCCACGACCGGTCAGTCAACGATGTCCGTTCAGGACACGGGGCTGATGGCGTGAGCGCGCCGAAACCCAACACCGGCGACGGCGGCCGACGCCGGCCTCCCGGGGAGGCACCGCAACAGCGCCCCGCCGCCGACGCACCCCCGCAACGCCCGTCCGCCGACGCACCGCAACACCGTCCGCCGGCGGATTCCCGGACACGGCCGATGCCGCCCGACGACCGGCACACCTCGGTGCTGCCGCCGGTGCGCGAGGCGCGACCGCCGCACCTGCGCGATCCCGTCGACGTCGTCAAGGCGGCGCTGGACGGCACTCCGACGCGTAGACCCCCGACTCCGCCACCTCCGCCGCCCCGACCGCCGGGCGGGGGTGGGCCTCCGAGCGGCCCGTCGGGTCCGCGGCGCGGGCTGCCCAGCCAGATCAACTGGACGTGGGTGCGTCGCGGCGGCCTTATCGCGGCGGCGGTGTTCATCGTGTTGCCGCTCATCACGTTCGGAATGGCTTACATGATCGTCGACGTCCCCAAACCCGGGGACATCCGCACCAACCAGGTGTCGACGATCCTGGCCAGCGACGGTAGCGAGCTCGCGAAAATCGTTCCGCCTGAAGGCAACCGTGTCGACGTCAACATCGACCAAATCCCGGTGCAGGCGCGCAACGCGGTGATGGCGGCCGAGGATCGCGACTTTTACTCGAACCCGGGCTTCTCGTTCACCGGTTTCGCGCGCGCCATCAAGAACAATCTGTTCGGCGGCGACCTGCAGGGCGGCTCGACGATCACCCAGCAGTACGTCAAGAACGCGCTGGTCGGCTCCGAGCGCTCCGGCATCGGGGGCTTGATCCGAAAAGCCAAGGAGCTGGTCATCTCGACGAAGATGTCCGGCGAGTGGTCCAAAGACCAAGTGCTGCAGTCGTACCTGAACATCATCTACTTCGGTCGCGGGTCCTACGGCATCGCCGCTGCCTCCAAGGCGTACTTCAACAAACCGGTCGAACAGCTCAACGTCGCCGAGGGCGCGCTGCTGGCCGCGCTGATCCAGCGGCCGTCGGCGCTCGACCCGGCGGTTAACCCCGAGGGCGCCACGGCGCGCTGGAACTGGGTGCTCGACGGCATGGTCGAGATCGGCGCCCTGTCCCCCGAGGAGCGGGCGGCGCAGGTGTTCCCGGCGACGGTCCCGCCCGACCTGGCGCGCTCGCAGAACCAGACCACGGGGCCCAACGGCCTGATCGAACGGCAGGTGCAGAAGGAACTGCTCGAGCTCTTCGACATCAACGAGCAGACGTTGAACACCGAAGGCCTGCAGATCACCACGACCATCGACCCGAACGCGCAGCGGGCGGCGGAGGAGGCGGCTTCGGAGTACCTCGAGGGCCAGGACCCCGACATGCGCACCGCGATCGTGTCGATAGACCCCCGCACCGGTGGGGTGAAGGCCTACTACGGCGGCACCGACGCCAACGGTTTCGACTTCGCCCAGGCCGGTCTGCCGACGGGCTCGTCGTTCAAGGTGTTCGCGTTGGTCGCGGCGCTGCAGCAGGGCATGGGCCTGGGCACCCAGGTCGACAGCTCGCCGCTGGAAGTTAACGGCATCAAGATCACCAATGTCGAGGGCGGCGGCTGCGGCACGTGCAACATCGCCGAGGCGCTGAAGCGTTCACTGAACACCAGCTACTACCGGCTCATGCTGAAGCTGAAGAACGGTCCGCAGGACGTCGCCGACGCCGCGCACCAGGCCGGCATCGCCGAGAGCTTCCCCGGCGTCGAGCACACCCTGTCTGAGGACGGGCAGGGCGGTCCGCCGAACAACGGAATCGTGCTGGGCCAGTACCAGTCCCGCGTGATCGACATGGCGTCGGCGTACGCCACGCTGGCCGCCTCCGGCGTGTACCACAAGCCGCATTTCGTGCAGAAGGTCGTCAACTCCGAGGGCGAGGTGCTGTTCGACGCGTCGCAGCAGGACAACTCGGGTGAGCAGAGGATCGAGAAGAAGGTCGCCGACAACGTGACCTCGGCGATGCAGCCGATCGCCGCTTACTCCAACGGTCATGCGCTGGCCGGCGGTCGCCCGTCGGCGGCCAAGACGGGCACCAACCAGCTGGGCGACACCGACAACAACCGCGACGCGTGGATGGTCGGCTACACGCCGTCGCTGTCCACCGCGGTGTGGGTCGGCACCACCGACGGCACCAAGCCGCTGGAAAACAAGTGGGGCTCACCGGTTTACGGCTCCGGTCTGCCGTCGGACATCTGGAAGGCGACGATGGACGGCGCGTTGGAGGACACCGAGAACGAGTCGTTCCCCAAGCCCGAGGAGATCGGCGGCTATGCCGGTGTTCCGCAGGCGCCGCCGCCGCCGTCGACGACGGCTCCCTCGACGGAGGTCACTCCGCCGTCGCAGACCGTCATCCAGCCGACGATCGAAGTGGCGCCCGGCATCACGATTCCGTGGGGTCCGCCGACGACGGTCCCGGTGGCTCCGCCGCCGGGCGGCACCGTACCCGGGGCCCCGGTACCGGGTGGTCCCGCCCCCGGCGTCCCAGCGCCGGCACCCGTCGGAGCGCCGCCGCCCGCACCCGTTGGAGCACCCCCGGCGCCAGGCGCGCCGCTACCGCCTCCGTGACCGAAGTGGGGGGCGAGGAAACCGGCGAGCCGTCGACGACCTCGCCGCACACCGGGTCGCCTGCGCGGCTGGCCGAAGTGGTATCGCCGGCTCCGCCGGCCGAAGTGGTATCGCCGGCTCCGCCGGCGGCCGACACCCGAAGCTTCGACGAGCGCGACCTCCCGAGCCGCACCGACGTCATCGGCGCCGCGCTCTCCGATGTCGTCGGCGGGCCGGTCGGCAGGCATGCGCTGATCGGCAGGCAACGGTTCCTGACCCCGCTGCGCGTCATGCTGATCATCGCGCTGGTGTTCCTGGCGCTCGGCTATTCGACGAAGGCCGCGTGCCTGCAGACCACCGGCACGGGAACCGCCGATCAGCGGGTGGCCGACTGGAGCAACCAGCGGGCCTACTTCCAACTCTGTTACTCCGACACGGTCCCGCTGTACACCGCCGAACTGCTAAACCTCGGCAAGTTCCCGTACAAGTCGAGCTGGATCGAGAAGGACGCCACCGGCCAGCCGCACATCCAGTACGACGGCAACATCGCGGTGCGCTACATGGAGTATCCGGTGCTGACCGGCATCTACCAGTATGTGGCGATGTCGTTGGCCAAGACCTACACCGCGCTGACGAAGCTGGTGTCGGTGCCGGTGATCGCCGAGGTGGTGATGTTCTTCAACATCGCGGCGCTGGGGCTGGCGTTGGCGTGGCTGGCCACGGTGTGGGCGACGTCGCGCTTGGCCGGCCCGCGGCGGGTCTGGGACGCGGCGTTGGTGGCGGCGTCTCCGTTGGTGATCTTCCAGATCTTCACGAACTTCGACGCGCTGGCAACGGCTTTCGCGACGGGTGCGCTGCTCGCGTGGGCGCGACGAAAACCGGTGCTGGCCGGCGCGCTGATCGGTCTTGGTGTGGCGGCGAAGTTGTATCCGCTCTTGCTGTTGGCGCCGCTTGCGGTGCTGGCGGTGCGAACCGGCAAGCTGCGGGAGGTCGGCAAGACGGCCGCGGCGGCGGTGGCGGCATGGCTGGTGGTGAACCTGCCGATCATGGTGCTCTTCCCGCGGGGATGGTCGGAGTTCTTCCGGCTCAACACGCGTCGCGGCGACGACATGGACTCGATCTACAACGTCATCAAGTCGTTCACCGGCTGGCGCGGGTTCGACCCCGATCTGGGTTTCTGGGAACCACCGACGGTGACCAACACCGTCTCGGCGCTGCTGTTCGTGTCCTGTTGTATCGCAATCGGGTACATCGCTCTGACGGCGAGGCGGCGGCCGCGGGTGGCGCAGATCGCGTTCCTGGTCGTCGCGGCGTTCCTGTTGACCAACAAGGTGTGGAGCCCGCAGTTCTCCCTATGGCTGGTGCCGCTGGCGGTGTTGGCGTTGCCGCACCGGCGGATCCTGTTGGCGTGGATGACGATCGACGCGCTGGTGTGGGTGCCACGGATGTTGTACCTCTACGGCGAGGCCAACATGGGGTTGCCGGAACAGCCGTTCACCATCACCGTACTGCTGCGCGATATCGCCGTGGTGGCGTTGTGCGCGTTGGTGATTCGTCAGATGTATCGGCCCGAACTCGACCTGGTCCGGACTCGCGGAGTGGTCGACGACCCGGCGGGCGGGGTGTTCGATCGGGCGCAGGACGCGCCGCCGCGGTGGCTGCCCGACTGGTTGCGGCCCGATGCGTCGAGGCTGCGTACAGAACGGGATTCGGTGGAAGAGCGCGACCTGGATGCGGTCTCGAGGTAGTCGCCGCCTCGGTGCCGCCTCGATTGTGAAACTAGCTGCGCTAGGGGCTGCAGAAGCGCAGCTGGTTGCACATTCGGCGAAGTGGTCAGGAGGGCAACTCCCGCGCCAGGTCACACCCGCGCAGGACGATTTCGCAGATCAGCGCGGTTTCCTGTAGCCTGGGCCGGTTGCCGACGCAGGCGACCCTCCTGCCGCGGATAGTCCGCGGCCGATCAGACCGTAGGAGGTGATGAGGTCTTCATGCGTCCATACGAAATCATGGTCATTCTCGACCCCACCCTTGACGAGCGCACCGTAGCTCCGTCGCTGGAAACGTTCCTCAACGTCATCCGCAAGGACGGCGGCAGTGTCGACAAGGTCGACATCTGGGGTCGGCGTCGGCTGGCATACGAGATCGCCAAGCACGCCGAGGGCATCTACGCCGTCATCGATGTGAAGGCAGAGCCCGCCACGGTGACCGAGCTGGACCGTCAGCTCAACCTGAACGAGTCCGTGCTGCGGACCAAGGTCATGCGGACGGACAAGCACTAGTCCCGAAGAACAGGCTGTAAGCGTCGGAGCGCTTCCGTAGGCTCGCCTGCGACCGCTCCCAGACTTACACCGCCAATCCCAGGAGGACACCGTGGCTGGTGACACCATCATCACCGTCGTCGGAAACCTGACCGCCGATCCCGAACTGCGCTTCACGCCGTCGGGTGCGGCCGTCGCCAACTTCACCGTGGCGTCGACACCGCGCATCTACGACCGCCAGAGCGGGGAGTGGAAGGACGGCGAGGCGCTGTTCCTGCGCTGCAACATCTGGCGTGAGGCCGCCGAGAACGTGGCCGAAAGCCTCACTCGCGGTTCGCGGGTGATCGTGCAGGGCCGGCTCAAGCAGCGTTCGTTCGAGACCCGCGAGGGTGAGAAGCGCACCGTGGTCGAGCTCGAGGTCGATGAGATCGGCCCGTCGCTGCGGTACGCGACCGCCAAGGTGAACAAAGCCAGCCGCAGCGGCGGCGGTGGCGGCGGCTTCGGCGGCGGAGGCGGCGGAGGTTCGCGCCCAGCCGAGCAGCCGAAGGAAGACCCGTGGGGCAGCGCCCCGGCGTCGGGTTCGTTCTCCGGTGCCGACGACGAGCCACCCTTCTGATCCACAACTGATCAACAAAGAAGCAAGAAAGAGATAGACACATGGCCAAGGCCACCAAGCGTCGGCCGGCTCCCGAGAAGCCGGTCAAGACCCGCAAGTGCGTGTTCTGCTCCAAGAAGGGGCAGGACATCGATTACAAGGACACCGCGCTGCTGCGCACGTACATCAGCGAGCGCGGCAAGATTCGCGCCCGCCGCGTCACCGGCAACTGCGTTCAGCACCAGCGTGACATCGCGATCGCCGTGAAGAACGCGCGTGAGGTTGCGCTGCTGCCGTTCACCTCGTCGACGCGATAGGCAGGACAAGAAGATGAAACTGATTCTCACCGCCGACGTCGAGCATCTCGGCGTCCAGGGCGACATCGTCGAGGTCAAGGACGGCTACGGCCGCAACTATCTGGTGCCCCGCCGGCTCGCGGTCGTCGCGTCGCGCGGCGCCGAGCGCCAGGCCGAAGAGATTCGTCGGGCCCGCGAGCAGAAGGCCATTCAGGGCCGCGAGCACGCCGTCGAGCTGAAGGCCGCGATCGAGAACCTCGGTCCGGTGCAGCTGCAGGTGAAGGCGGCGCCCGACAGTGGCAAGCTGTTCGGCTCCGTGACGACGGCCGACGTGGTCGCGGCGATCAAGAACGCCGGCGGCCCCAATCTGGACAAGCGCACCGTCCAGTTGCCCAAGGCGCACATCAAGACGACCGGCACGCATCCGATCGCGGTTCGGCTCCATCCGGAGATCGCCGCGACGGTTTCGCTGGAAGTCGTCGCCGGGCAGTAACCACAGCGTCAGATACGGCCGGGTGGAGACGAGATCGATCTTCACCCGGCCGTTGCTGTGCGCGCTGGCGAACTTCGCGCGACGGATAGCCGTAGCGAAGATAACCGGCCGTTAACCTGGACGGTCCCTGGCGGCAACACAACACGCCCGAGTTGGCAACCTGGCACGACACGCCGAGGCATTTCCCATCCACAAGATCGCACTCGGCTTATGGTGCGGCTATCTGCGCAGATGCAATGAGCGAAGCGGTTGATTAACAGGTTCTCCCCAACGACTCAACATGGTTGTCCAGACCTATCCACACCCCATCCACAGGTCTATGAACAGGGCCGGGTTGCGCCCCCGCCAGCAACGTCTAGCGTAAGCCGTCGGCGGGGCGGATCCGGAGCCGCTTAGGCGGCCTGTCGGATGTCTGGCTTACAGTCGCGAATAGCGGCTATCGAACCTACGTTCGATAGCGAATAAAGGGGGTGACGCGCTTCGTGGCCGTCGTGGACGACCTTGGTCATCACGGGATGGATACCCCGCCGCCGAGCGAGGACTTCGGGCGCCAACCCCCTCAGGACCAGGCCGCCGAGCAGGCAGTGCTGGGCGGGATGCTGCTGAGCAAGGACGCCGTCGCCGACGTGCTCGAGAAGCTGCGCCCGGGTGACTTCTACCGTCCTGCGCACCAGAACGTCTACGACGCGATCCTCGACCTCTACGGCCGCGGCGAGCCCGCCGACGCGGTGACGGTGGCGGCCGAGCTGGATCGGCGCGGGCTGCTGCGCCGCATCGGCGGGGCGCCGTATCTGCACACGCTGATCTCGACGGTGCCGACGGCCGCGAATGCGGGGTTCTATGCGGGCATCGTCGCGGAGAAGGCGCTGCTGCGGCGGCTCGTCGAAGCCGGAACCCGTGTCGTCCAGTACGGCTACGCGGGTGCCGAGGGTGCCGACGTCAACGAGATCGTGGACCGGGCGCAGTCGGAGATCTACGACGTCACCGAGCGGCGCACGGCCGAGGACTTCGTAATCCTGGAGGAGATCCTTCAGCCGACGATGGACGAGATCGACGCTATCGCATCGCAGGGTGGCGTCTCTCGCGGCGTGCCGACGGGGTTCGTGGAGCTCGACGACCTCACCAACGGCTTGCATCCCGGACAGATGATCGTCATCGCGGCGAGACCGGGTATGGGCAAATCCACCCTAGGACTGGATTTTCTGAGGTCGTGCTCGATCAAGCACCACATGTCGAGCGTCATCTTCTCGCTCGAGATGAGCAAGTCCGAGATTGTCATGCGCCTGCTGTCGGCCGAGGCAAAGATCAAGCTCGCCGACATGCGGTCAGGTCGGATGAATGATGACGACTGGACCCGTCTGGCAAGACGCATGAGTGAAATCAGCGAAGCGCCTTTGTATATCGACGACTCACCCAACCTTACGATGATGGAGATCCGGGCGAAAGCTCGGCGGCTCAAGCAAAAGTCAGACCTCCGTCTGATCGTCCTCGATTACTTGCAGCTGATGACATCAGGTAAGAAGGTCGAGTCAAGGCAGCAAGAAGTATCCGAATTCTCCCGTCAGATCAAGCTTTTAGCCAAAGAGCTTGAAGTCCCAGTAGTCGCGATGAGTCAGTTGAACCGCGGGCCCGAACAGCGCACCGACAAGAAGCCAATGTTAGCTGATCTACGTGAATCCGGTGCGATCGAACAGGATAGCGACATGGTGATTTTGCTGCATCGCCCTGATGCCTTCGAACGCGACGACCCTCGAGGCGGTGAAGCCGACCTCATCATCGCGAAACATCGTAACGGCCCGACGAAGACGATTACCGTTGCGCATCAACTGCATTTGTCGCGCTTCGCGAACATGGCCAAGCAATAGCGCAGCAGCCCTCTCACGGCAGCATGCAGGTGCCAGAGCGGCTCACCTCTGCGCCACCGCCGGAGAGGTGCCGCGACCAAAAGCCACACCGCATAGCCGGTATTAGCGCCATCATCGGCGAGAAGAGTTGCCGCTCAGAGGCGACGAGTCCGATCAAGTGTCCAACACTCGGGTGCTCCTACGTAGATGGCGTAGTAGGCGAGAGTTGGCCGGATCGAGCTGGTGAAATGTCTGGAGAGCGGCGGGGTGGCGAAATTACCCGCGTTCCACCTTCAGGATAAAACACAACTGGAGTCTTGCCGCAAGGGCCGAGTGGTACTGCATACTGGCGGATCCCAGCAGTTAGTCAGAGGGATGCTACGTGTCCGAATCGTTTGACAAGGGTCCGTTTTTCCATGGCACCATCGCGGATTTGAGTGTCGGTGATCTTCTCAGCGCGGGTTATCGATCGAACTACCGTCCGGAGATTGTGATGAACCACATCTATTTCACCGCTCTCGTCGACGGGGCCGGCCTTGCTGCCGAAATCGCCGCAGAACTCGCCGAGGGCCAAGCCCTTCCGAGGGTCTACCAGGTAGAACCGACCGGAGAGTTCGAAGACGACCCGAACGTGACCGACAAGAAGTTCCAAGGTAACCCGATGCGGTCCTACCGCAGTACCGCACCGCTGCGGATCGTCGGCGAAGTATCCGAGTGGAGACGACTGACACCCGAGCAGCTGCGAACCTGGCGGGAACGCCTGTCCGCGCTCGTCTCCAGCGAACATGCTGAGATCATCAACTGAGGCTGTCTGTCGTAGCCGCGCGGGCGCATGACCGAAGGAAAACGACTGCAGTGCCGGCGGTTTCATGGCCGCGCAACGTTAGCTAGTACTGCGAAGCCATCCCACCCGAGCCCTTCAGATCTTCTCGGCTTCGATGAGGTCGTGCGGTACGACCGAGAACCTGCGCCCGGTCGGTCGTAGGCCGGCGCCGGTGAGTAGCGCCGACAGCTCCTCGACCGAGCGCAGACGCCCGCCGTCTCGCTGGGTCAGCGTGTGGAGGTCGAGAAGCGGTGAGAACGGGTTCGGGCGATTGGGTTCCTGCAGATACTCGACGATCACCAGCATGCTGCCACGGGGCATGCTCGCCGCCACCGCGGCGAGAATCCTTTCGCAGCGTTCATCGTCCCAGTCGTGCAGCACATCCTTGAGCACGTACACATCGGCGGTGGCATTGATGGCGTGGAAGATATCGCCCTCGACGCGATTGATGCGATCAGATAGACCACGCTCGGCGAGGAACCCTTCGGCTTCGGCGATCATTCCCGCACTGTCGACCAAAATCCCACGCAGGTCCGCGCGTGACTCGGCCACGATCACCGACAGCAGCGTGCCGATCCCGCCGGCCACATCGCACACCACAGCACCGTCCGGCCACGGGTAAACCCGAGCAATGGCCCGGCCGGCGATCTCGGTGGCCTGCCGCATCGTCGAGGCGAAGATCCGTTGCTCGTCGGGATGCGCGGCGAACCACTCCCACACCGACATCCCGTGCACGAGCTCGAAAGCGCTTCGGCCGCTGCGCACGCTGGCCGCCAGGCCGCCCCAGGCATCCACGGTCGACCGCATCCCCTTGTAGCGCATCCAGGCCCGCAGCGAAGCGGGATGGTCGCTGCGCAAAACGGCTCCGGTACGGGTCAGCTTCACCGCGCCCGTTCGCCGATTCATTGTGCAGAGACCGCTACCGACCGCGCCGCGCATCAGGCGATGGGTGGTGTCTTCATCGCAGGCGATTCGCGCGGCGATCTGCGGCGCGGTCATCGGCCCGTCGGCGAGTACGTCGGCAATTCCGAGTTCGGCGATGGCCGCGGCAATCTGGACACCGCCGACACCCTCGCCGAGATCCAGCATCGCGATCTGCGGCGGCACCAAACGGTCTGCCAGCTGCTTGAGGCGCCGTCGCAGGGCGGGCGTGGCCAGCACTACGGGAAGAGGCGTCGACGGCATCCGTGCAGGCTAACCGCTACAGGGCAATCACAAACTCCGCTTTCTGCGGCGCAGCGGTCAGGCCCGTGAGCGGGTTGAAGTCTCCGTACGCGCCGGGCGACGGTTGATTTCTCGATCCCTATCCGGCTGGTGGCAGGTAGATGGTCTTGGTGCTCTGGTAGGCGGCGAGTCCCTCCGGGCCGAGTTCGCGGCCCAACCCGCTGGCCTTGATGCCGCCGAACGGCGCGCCGAAGTCCAGGGAGTAGTGGTTGATGCCGATGGACCCTGTGCGGATGCATCGGGCGACTTCCAAACCGCGTTGTTCGTCGGCAGTCCAAACGCTGCCACCGAGTCCGAACTCCGAATCGTTGGCGATCTGGACGGCCTCGTCGATGTCTCGGTAGGGGATGACGGCCAGGACCGGCCCGAAGATCTCCTCGCGCGCAATGGTGTGCGAGTTGTCGACATCGGCGAAGATGGTCGGCGCGACGAACCATCCCTGCTCCAGCTCGGCTGGTCGGCCACCGCCGGTGGTCACCCGCCCGCCTTCCGCGACGCCCTTGTCGATGTAGCCCTGCACGCGCTGCTGTTGGCGCGCAGAGGCGAGCGGACCTATCTGGGTGGCGCTGTCGAGAGCGTCTCCCACGACCAGGGCGCGCGCGAAATCCGTGAGCGTATCGACGATTTCGCCGTAGCGGTGGCTCGGGGCGAGCACACGGGTCCCCAGGTAGCAGGTTTGGCCGTTGTTCATCAGCGTGGCCTCGAAGAACTGTCCGAGAAGCGCAGGAAGGTCCGCGTCGTCGAGGATGACCGATGCCGATTTGCCACCGAGTTCGAGGGTGACCGGGCGGATCAGCCGCCCGCAGACTTCACCGATGGCTCTACCCGCCGCCGTCGAACCGGTGAACGCGACCTTGTCGATTCCGGGATGCCCAACGAGATAGGCACCGGCCTCGGCACCTCCAGGGACGATGTTGACGACACCGTCCGGTATGTCGGACGCACGGACAGCATCGGCGAGCACCTGCGCATCAAGCACCGTTTCCGGAGACGGCTTGATCACCACGGTGCAGCCGGCCGCCAGCAGAGGCGCGAGCTTGAAGAAGGTGAGTGTCTGGGGAAAGTTCCAGGGAATGATCGCGGCGACCACGCCGACCGGCTCACGACGGATCATGGTGCGCGCATTGGTGATTCCCGCGCGCATCTCCTCGTCGGGCCGGTCGGTGATCAGGCCGGCGTAGTAGTCCAGCAACACGGCCGGGACGACGGCCTCGGTAGCCGAGGAGATGGTGATGGGCATGCCGTTTTGCGAGCTCACCAGGCGAGCGGTGTCGTCGGACCTTGTGCGCAGTTCGCGCGCCAGCGAGCGCATCTTCGCCGCTCGTTCGACCGGTGCCAGAGTGGGCCAGTCGGAGTGGTCGAAGGCGCGTCGAGCCGCCGCTACCGCCGCGTCGATGTCGTCGGGACGGGCGCCTGCGACGGTGCCGATGTTTCGCCCGGAGCTGGCGTCGACGACGTCGATCGACTCCGTCCCGGTGGGGGCCACCCACTGGCCGCCGATGAAGAACCTTTCCGCCTGGTCGACCGGGGGCGATGAGGTTGTGGGCATGGTTCCTCCAAAGGGTTGAGATAGCAGGTGCGGACCCGCAGAGCGGATAGATTTCAGATCGGTTGCGTCACTGCGCTTTGCGCGATTTCGCGGCCTCGTTCACGAAGCTCGATCTTGCGAACCTTACCGGTGACGGTCATGGGATAGTCGTCGACCACGACGACGTACCTTGGGATCTTGTAGTGCGCGATCCGGCCGGTGCAGAATTCGCGGATGGTGTCTGCGGTCGGGTGCGGTGCGCCCTCCCGGATGCGCAGCCACGCCATCAGTTCCTCGCCGTAACGCTGATCAGGGACGCCGACCACCTGCGCGTCGATGATGTCGGGATGTCCGAACAGGAACTCTTCGATCTCGCGGGGATAGACGTTTTCACCGCCGCGGATCACCATGTCCTTGATCCGGCCCGTGATCGATATGTAGCCGGCGTCGTCCATGACCGCGATGTCTCCGGTGTGCATCCATCCGTCGGCATCGATGGCTTCTGCTGTCTTCTCCGGTTCATTCCAATAGCCGGACATCACGCTGTATCCCCGGGTGCACAATTCGCCGGGTTCTCCGCGCGGCACCGTCCGGTCCGAGTCCGGGGCGATGATCTTGACTTCCAGGTGTGGCCCCACCGTTCCGACGGAACCGACGCGCTGGGCCAGCGTGTCGGAGGGCCGGGTCTGGGTCGACACCGGTGACGTCTCGGTCATGCCGTAGCAGATGGCGACCTCTCGCATGTTCATCGTGTCGATGACCTGTCGCATCACCTGTTCCGGGCAGGGCGACCCGGCCATGATCCCGGTGCGCAGGTTGCTCAGGTCGAATGATGCGAGGTCTTTGAGGTCCAGCTCGGCGATGAACATCGTCGGCACGCCGTAGAGCGAGGTGCACCGTTCTTTGGCGACGGCAGCCAAGGTGGCGGACGGGTCGAACCCGGGAGCCGGAATGACCATCGCCGAACCGTGCGACGTGCATGCCAGGTTGCCCATCACCATCCCGAAGCAGTGGTAGAAGGGCACGGGGATGCACACCCGGTCCTGTTCGGTGTACCCGAGGCCCTCTCCCACGAAGTAGCCGTTGTTCAGGATGTTCGTATGCGTGAGTGTGGCGCCCTTCGGGAAACCCGTTGTTCCCGAAGTGTATTGGATGTTGATCGCATCGCTTGGCTGCAACTTCGCCGAGATGGCATCGATCGCGGCGTCATCCAAAGACGCCGATGAAAGACGCTGCCAGGCATCGGATCCGACGATGATCACGTCCTGCACCGAGGGACAGCGGTCTGTCACGCCGGCGAGCATCGCTGCGTAATCAGAGCCCTTGAAGGACGGGGCGGCGATGACGGTCCGGACTCCGGCCTGCTTGAGCACGTAGTCGAGTTCGTCGAGACGGTACGCCGGGTTGATGGTGACGAGGATGGCGCCGAGTCTGGCCGTCGCGTACTGCACGAGGGTCCACTCCGCGGTGTTCGGAGACCAGAGCCCGACTCGATCGCCGGGGCCGATACCCAACGTGAGAAGTCCGCCGGCCAGTCGCCGGGTGGCCGCTTGGAATTCGCGGTACGTCCACCGGCGGTCGCTGACGACCTCGATCAGCGCCTCCCGGTCGGGGTACTTGGCTGCTGTCCGGTCGAGGTTCTGACCGATCGTGTCCGTGAGCAGGGGAGTGCTGATGTCCCCACGGGCATAAGACACTGCGGCATCGGTCATCGCTTTTCTCCCTATGGCTGCACCAACTTAGCGAGCTACTTGTGAGCCGCACAACAATATGACATAGTGTCGCTAAGAACTGACACTGTGTCAACTATGCCGACCATCGCCCAGGAGGACGCGCCATGACCATCTCGCTACCGAAGTCCGGAATCGAGATCGACATCGACTTCGATCCGGCGCCGATGCGGGCGCGCTATGTCGACGAGCGGTCCAAGCGTCTTCGCGACGACAACCTCGGCCAGTTCCAAGGAATCGCCGACCTCCGCGAGATCTACGACGTCGATCCCTACAGTGAGCCGATTGAACGAGCCGCAGTGCAGGAGGACTGCGACGTCGTCATCCTCGGCGGCGGGTTCGGCGGGCTGCTGGCCGGCGCCTATCTGACGAAACAGGGGGTGCGGGACTTCCGCATCGTCGAGCAGGGCGGCGACTTCGGCGGAACGTGGTACTGGAACCGCTATCCCGGCGTGCAGTGCGATGTCGAGTCCTACATCTACCTGCCGCTGCTGGAGGAGACCGGGTTCGTCCCGAGTCAGCGTTACGCCGACGGCGACGAGATTTTCGAGCATGCTCAACGTATCGGCCGGCACTTCGACCTCTACCGCGCCGCGCTGTTCCAGACCTCAGCGACCGCGGTGACCTGGTCGGAGAGAACTCAGCGTTGGGAGGTCCGCACCAACCGTGGTGACATGCTGAGGGCCCGGTTCGTCGTTCGCGCCAATGGGCCGCTGAACAAGCCGCAGTTCCCGCGGGTGGCCGGCATCGCGGATTTCAAGGGCGCGATGTTCCACACCAGCCGTTGGGATTACGGCTACACCGGCGGTGACCAACACGGCGGAATGAGCAACCTCCGAGACAAGCGAGTGGCCATCATCGGCACCGGCGCCACCGGGGTTCAGGCCATTCCGTTCCTGGCTGACGACGCTGCCGAGCTGTTCGTCATCCAGCGCACACCTAGCGTCGTCGGCCCCCGCGACAACAGGCCGACCGACCCGGCGTGGGCGGCGAGCCTGGAACCGGGCTGGCAGCAGCGGCGCCACCGCAACTTCAACTCGTTGGTCAACGGCCATCCCCAGGACGAGAACCTCGTCGGCGACATCTGGACGACGATTATGTCCTCCATCACCGGGCAGCACCTTGTCGAGACGCCTTTGAACGCACTCGAAGTCGAGGACCAGATGGTGCTCGCCGAGGTCGCAGACATGCAACTCATGCGTGGCGTGCACGAGCGCATTGACAGCATCGTCGAAGACCCCGATACCGCCGAGGCACTCAAGCCGTGGTTCGGTGCGGTGTGCAAGCGGCCCACCTTCAACGACGAATACCTGCAGTCTTTCAACAACCCTTCGGTGCACCTCGTCGCCTCGCCGAAAGGCGTCGAAAGATTCACCGAGACTGGACTGGTGGTCGACGGCACTCATTACGACGTGGACTGCATCATCTTCGCGACCGGCTTCGAGACCGGATCCGCCACGGCTGATCGTTACGGCTACGACATCGTCGGACGCGGCGGGCGCTCGATGCGGGAAGTATTCGCCGACGGGGCCAAGACGTTGCACGGGTTCTTCTCGGTCGGTTTCCCGAACTTCGTCGAACTGGGAGTCAGCCAGAACGCGTACGTCGTCAACTTCACGTTCATGCTCGATCGGAAGGCCAGGCATGCCGCACGGGTCATTGCCCACGCTCTTGACCGCAGCGTTGCGGCCATGGAACCCGAGGAGGCGGCGCAGGCGGAATGGGTTCAACGCACCCGAGAGTCATTCCTGGCTAGGATGTTCTATCTGTCGACGTGTACCCCCGGCTACTACAACGGCCAAGGCGATCTCGAGCGCGGCTTCTGGAATGACGTCTATCAGGGCAGCGAGGTCGAATTCTGGGACATGATCGACAAGTGGTGGGAGGACCAGGAATTCGAGGGCCTGCGGTTGCAGTCGGCTGGCCTGCAGGTTCAGCAGTAGGGCGCAGGTGATCGATATGAAAGTCCCGGATTCGGAATCGAATCGTTCGCCGCTGGTGTGCATCCACGGCTTCAGCGGTAGCTGGCGAAACTGGCTGCCCGTCATCCCAATGCTGGAGAGCCATTACGAGGTTCACAACCTGCCGCTGGCAGGCCATGCGGACGGACCGCGGTTGCGCACAGGCGAGAAGGCCACCGTGACAATCTTGGCCGACCATCTCGAGCGTGCCCTCGACGACCGTGGTGTCGGCACGGCGCATCTGCTGGGCAACTCACTGGGCGGTTGGTTGGCGCTCGAATTGGCGGCACGAGGGCGTGGGTTGTCAGTCACCGCGCTGTCGCCGGCAATGGGTTGGGCTCCTGCCAGGTCCCACATGCGAACCCTGAAGCTCAAACTCGTGATGGCACGGCGCCTCTTTGCCGCGATGGCTCCCATTGCGCCGCAGGCTCTTAGGCTGAGGCCGATACGCCGGCTGGCACTCGGCGCTGCGGTCGCACATACGGACCGGATGCGTCCACAGGACGCCGCGGCCTTCGTGCAGGACAACCTGCGCTGCGAGATCTACTTCGAGCTGATGGGCGACATACTGGCCGGAAGGCATGAGCTCGGTCCCATCTCGTGTCCGGTGCAGATCGCGTGGTCCGAACGCGACGCACTGATTCCCTACGAGCCCTACGGCGCGCGATTTCCAGAGGTGTTGCCCGACGCGCATTTCGTCACGTTGCCCGACGTGGGGCACGTACCGATGTATGACGACACCCGCCTCGTCGCGCGGACCGTGCTCGACTTCGCCGGGCCCGTGGATGGCGCGCAGGGCGCATTCCCGGTGCCAGGCCGAAGCTCGGACGTCAACTGAAATCACAGGAGGAGACTCAATGAAAACGAAAGCCGCTGTGCTGTGGGGCCTGAACCAGAAGTGGGAGATCGAAGAGGTCGAACTCGACGGCCCGAAGGAGCGCGAAGTCCTGGTGAAGTTGGTGGCCAGCGGACTGTGTCACTCCGACGACCACCTGGTGACCGGCGACATGCCGATGCAGCTGCCCGCGGTGGGCGGCCACGAAGGCGCCGGTGTCGTCGTGGAGGTGGGGCCCGGTGTCGGCGAGATCGAGGTCGGCGATCACGTGGTGCTGAGCTTCATCCCCGCATGTGGGCGATGCCGCGAATGTGCCCGCGGTATGAGCAACCTCTGCGAGTTGGGTGCAGCGATTGTGCTCGGCCCCCAACTCGATGGCACCCACCGGTTCCATGCTCGCGGCCAGGGACTCGGGCAGATGTGCGTGCTGGGCACGTTCTCGGAGTACACGGTGGTGCCGGCGGCGTCAGTCGTCAAGGTGGACAAGGACATTCCACTCGACAAGGCCGCCCTGGTGGGCTGCGGCGTGACCACCGGCTATGGTGCCGCGGTGCGCACCGGAGAGACCCAGGACGGTGACACGGTGGTCGTGATGGGCGTCGGCGGCCTCGGCATGAATGCAGTCCAGGGCGCCCGTATCGCCGGCGCGCGGCACATCGTGGCGCTGGACCCGGTCGCGTACAAACGTGAACTAGCCACGGAATTCGGTGCCACCCACGCCGCTGCTGATGTCGAAGAAGCCCAAGCCATCGTCACGGACCTGACCCGTGGGCGGATGGCTGATGTGTGTGTGGTGACCACCGACAACGCAGAAGGAGTCCACGTCGGGCAGGGGCTGAGCCTGGTCGGTAAACGAGGCCGGGTGGTCATGACCGCAATCCCGCACCCGACGGATACCAGCGTAGACATGTCGCTCTTCGACCTCACGCTCTACGAAAAGCAGGTGCGCGGTTGCCTGTTCGGCTCTTCCAACCCGCGGCATGACATCTTCCGGATGCTCGACTTGTATCAGTCCGGCCTGCTGAAGCTCGACGAACTCGTCACCCGCCAGTACACCCTCGACGACGTCAACCAGGGCTATGAGGATCTCAAGGACGGGCGCAACCTTCGCGGCTTGATCAGGTTCTGACGACAGTACGCACTGCACCGGTTGCGGCGCCGACGAAGGTCAGCGCCGCCGCCGACGCGGTGCCGGCCGGCTGGCCGGTGAATCGCCCTGCGGCTCTGTGATGCCCCATGCGGATGCGAGCCAGATCGACCGCACCATCTCGCGCACTTTCGCGGTCTGACGTTGGTCCTGCTGCCGCAGCCGATTCACGTAGAAGATGTGCATGGTCATTTCCAGCAAGGTCGAGGTGAGCGTCGGCACGTCGGAAGAGACTGGATGTGCGAGACCTTGCTTTTGATCTTCGAGCACCTGGCCGGCGATGCCGTCGGCAAGTCGCAGGATCCAGTCCTGCCACAGGTCGGCCAGCTGTTCGTCGAGTGGGATCGCCTGCACTGAGGCCATGAGGACGCCCTCGTGGTCGCGCCACAATTCCAGCGCGATATCCGCAGTGCGGCCGATGAAGTCGGCGGCGGACTCGTCATCCGATCGGCTGAAGAACCGGGCCCTGTCCATCAGTTCCGACCAGATCTCGGAGGTGATCACCGCCAGTGCCGCGTACTTGGACTCGAAGTAGAAGTAGAAGCCTGAGCGCTGGACTCGGGCTGCCGCGGCGATCTCGCCGACGGTCAGCTCGGTGATCGGACGAGTTGCCAGCAAGCCGGGCAGACAGTCGAGAATGGCACGGCGCTGGCGCTCGCCCTTACTTGGTAGTCGCCGATCACCAAGCAGGACAACATCTTCCCTGTCCACCCCGGTTATTCGGTCCGGCATAGTGCCCCATTCTAGTCGCAAGCCCCTCGAGGCTGCGTAGGTCAGACGCGAGGACGCGTCACGAGGCGCCCTCGAACCTGCCCCGCTTCGAGCCGTTTCAAGGCAACAGGGACATCAGCGAACGGAACCTCTTCGATTACGGGAGTGAGTTCGCCTGCGGCGATGAGACCGAGAACGGCCTCGAGATCCTCGAGACTCGCACCGAGTGAACCGCGAAGCGAGATGTTGTGGGTGACGAGCAGATGGGTCGGAATCGTCGCTTCCGGAGAGCCGAGGCCGACGACGACCACGCGACCGCCCGGCTTCACTGCTGCCAGCGCATCGGCGGTCGTGGTCCCCATACCCGCGAAGTCGATCACGGCATCGACCGCGTCGGGGACATCGCTGATGTCGGGGAAACAATCTGCGGCACCGTGTGCACGTGCCGTCTCCAGGGCGCCGGGATCGATGTCGACGCCGTAGACGGTGGTTCCGCGATGTTTCGCGATCTGCACTGCGTTGAGTCCTAGTCCACCGACACCGACGACCACGAGGGTCGATCCGGGGCCGGTACCGGATTCTGCGACGACCGCGTGATAGGCGGTGGCGATCGAATCGGTGGCCACCGCGGCAAGCGTGAAAGGCACACCTTCGGGGATCGCAACGAGAGTGGCACGGGGTACGACCGCTTGCGGTGCGTAACCCCCGTCGAATCCGAGTCCGATGCCGTTGGCGAAGTCGGCCAACTCGATTGGGTGGGCGATCAATGCGACTGCGACGCGTTCGCCCACGGCGAGGTCGGTGACTCCTGGACCGGGCGTGCGGACGGTGCCCGCGACCTCATGTCCGAGGATGATGGGGCGCTTGCGCAACCACGCATTACCGTGTCCGTTGATGATGTGTACGTCGGACTGACACATGCCGGCAGCTTCGACGTCGATGAGAACTTGGCCGGGCCCGAGTGCGGGTGCCTGATATTCGACGCACTCAAGACCTGTTGCGGGGGAATCGAATTGCCAAGCATGCATCTGGTCTGCTCCTCTGAAGGGCCGGGGCGAACCCTCCGGTTGGTTAGAGTCCGGGCCGCCACGCGCGGCTGTAGACGGTCAGTCAACAATAATTGACATAGTGTCACAAAGTTGTTTTGATCACAAGCGACGGCAGGCAGACCGCGATCCGTGCGGGACGGTCCGTGGCGCCGAAGGCGTCGGTTCTGCCATAGGAAGGAGCGCGCATGCCGACGATGAAGGCCGGCCGAATGAACTTCGGCACTGGGGAATTCCACGTTCAGGATGTTGCGGTGCCCAGCCCCGGGCACGGCGAGGTTCGAGTCAAGGTCAACGCCGCGGGCGTCTGCCTTTCGGATGTCCACCTCATCAGAGGGCTGGTCCGTCCGCTGAGGAACGGGGACGCCGAACGCACCCTGGGACACGAGGTCGCCGGGACGGTCGACGCGGTGGGAGGCGGCGTCGAAGGGTGGACTGAGGGAGATCGAGTCGCTCTGCAGGCCCTCGTCGCAAAGCCGTGGGGTGTCGACACGATGGGCGTCGACTACGACGGCGGATGGGCGGAGTACGTCGTCGTTCCTCACGGGGTCCTCGTGGCGATACCGGACAGCTTGCCGTTCGAGCAAGCCTGCATCATCCCCGACGCCGTTTCGACTCCGTGGGCCGCCATCCAGCACACCGCCAAAGTCAAACCCGGTGAGGCTGCGGTTGTTTTGGGTGTCGGGGGTCTCGGTATCCACGCCATTCAGATCCTGCGGATGAGTGGGGCTGCACCCATCATCGCCGTCGATCCGCTGCCGGGGCCGCGGGAGAACGCACTTCGGCGCGGGGCCGACGCGGCATTCGATCCGACGCAACCGACCTTCGTCGAGGAACTCCACGCATTCCTCGGAAACCGGGGCGTCGACACGGCGTTCAACTTCGCGGGGTTTCCCGGCATCGATGAGCAGATCTTGCCGCTCCTCAGTCCTGGCGGTCGGCTGACGATCGCCGGCCTCAGCGGCAACCCCTTCACCGTCGAGAACAGTGTGGCCCTGATCGTGCACCAGCAGCGCATACTCGGGCACTACGGATACCTACCGGCGGACGTCGAACAGCTTGTCCGGTTGGTTCACTGGGGTCGCTTGGATCTGCGCGACTCGGTCTCTGCCGTGTTGCCGCTGGAACACGCTCACGAGGCGGTGCGCCAGCTCGAGACCAAAGACGGCGATCCCATCAGGCTGGTGCTGGTTCCGTAGCGCGACAGGATGACGGCAGTCTCGACTCGGCTGTGACGGCCACGATGAAGCACGCCGCTAAGGGTGCGGACCGCGAACGCCGAGCACCGGTTGTCGGCAGCCGCCCTTGTTGAAGTCCGGGCACCAGGCCGAATGTCCAGCATCGTCTCGCCACACGAGCTGCAGCGCGCGCACCTCGGGGCCGTACAACTCCACCGCTAGATTCAAATGCGCGTCCGGCTGCGCGACCGCAACGAACTCGGCCTGCCAGCCGTCCGGTAGTTGCATCGTGTCGCCGGGAGCCGGGACCCGCTCCCGGATCAGGTAGTTGGCAACGGTGTTGAGGAGCCTCACCGCCCATTCGGGTGAAACACCGGTCACCAGCAGTTCGGGCAGACCGGCTGAATGCAGTCCTACGGTGTAGGCGAACGGGTTCCGGTCGCTCTCGACAAACTGCACGGCCCAGCCGTGCTCGAGAATCGTCCGCCGGAGTACATCGTGATAGTCGGCCCGGGTGGCCTCGGGGTGGTCGCACTGCCAGCACACGGCAGAACTCCTTTCGCTGATGGCGCTAACTGTTGTGAGTTCAGCGTCCTCCAAGGGTCTGACAGGGCGGTCAGCCGCGAGCCTGCCGAGCAATCTTCTCCCCGAGCATCGGTGGTCAAGCTGTTCGGCATCGTCCCAACGGCCTTTTCTCGTCACCGCCCGGCCACGCCGTTGGACAAAGAGATGTCGCCCGGCTGCATCGTCTCGCTAACCTCGACGTGTGCCGGACCCGACAAACCGCCCGCCCGCTCGCCGAGGTCGAGCTACTTCTGAAGACTGCGGTGGTGCCCCGCACATCAGAGCGCCCAAGGTGAACACCATTGCTTCAAGTGGCGGCGGTGCCCCAAGCCCGACCGTTCTCGATGTGAAGGGTTCCGGTGTGCAACCCCCGGTCGCCACCCGGGTGCGCCGGATCTTCTGGCTGCTGGAGCGAGTCGCGCCAGCAATCGGGGCGCGGTGGGCGACCGAGTTGTGGTGCACGCCACCGGTCATCGAGTCCAGCCTCCGTATGCCGCCCGGTGTCCCGCCCGGTCAACCATTGGAAGCACACTGGAGCGGACACCGGATCGTGGGCGAGGCCTGGGGCGATGGGCCACCGGTTTATCTGGTGCACGGGTGGGGCGGGCGCCGCCACCACCTCGGCATGTTCGTCAAACCTCTCGTCGAGTCCGGACATCGTGTCATCGCATTCGACCTGCCCAGCCACAACGAGTCCGATGCGGGCGCGCTCGCACCCGGTCGCACCACCGCCATTGAATGTGCAGAAGCGGTTGCAGCCATGATCGAGACACACGGGCCTGCCCGCGCGGTTGTCGCCCACTCCCTCGGGGCCAACGCGACCGCACTCGCGGCGGCATGGGGCACGACGGTCGGGCGGTTGGTGTTTCTCGCGCCGATGGGCGAGTTCCCGATCTATCTGGATCTGTTCGCCGCGCGCCACGGCTTCGGCCGACGGATACGCGCCGGCCTACATCGACGTCTTGAACGCCGGATCGGGATGCCGCTGGAGGACACCAACATGGTCCGGATTGCCGGCCGAACCGACTATCCGCCGATGCTGCTCATCCACGACCCCGACGACCCCGAGACTCCCTATGTGACAAGCGAAAAGATCGTCGCGGCATGGCCGGGTGCACGCTTGCTGACCACCAAGGGCCTCGGCCGGCTGGCGCATTTCCGGATCTTGAGGCATCGTCCCGCGATTCGCGCCGGTGTCGAGTTCATCGGCAGCGCACCGGATTGAGAATTGTCGCCGAAGCAACGTCGCGTGACAGACGGTGATCGACAGAAGTGATTGGGAGAGAACCAGATGCGTAGATTCGTGGATATCTCGGTGCCCCTACAGGCGGGGATCGCATCTGATCCGCCGGGACATCTTCCGGAGATCGACTATTACAGCCACGCCGACACGGCGGCTGAGGTCGTCGCGTTCTTCCCTGGCGCGATGGTCGATGACCTACCCGATCGCGAGGGCTGGGCGATCGAACGGGTCCGGATCACCACCCACAACGGCACCCATCTCGATGCTCCCTACCACTACGCGTCAACGATGGACGGTGGCGCGCCGGCGATCACCATTGACCAGGTTCCGCTCGAATGGTGTTTGCAACCAGCGGTAAAGCTTGACTTCCGGCACATCGAAGCGGGCTACGTGGTCACCGCCGCTGACGTAGCAGACGAACTCGATCGCATCGGCCACCAGCTACAGCCTCTCGACATCGTTGTGGTCAATACCGCGGCCGGAGCCCGCTACGGCCAGGCGGATTACGTCTCGTCCGGCTGCGGCATGGGTCGTGAGGCGACGTTGTGGTTGTTGGAGCGAGGTGTGCGCCTGACCGGCACCGACGCCTGGAGCTGGGATGCGCCGTTTGTCTACACGGCACAACGGTATTCCCGTGAGCGGGATCCCTCGATCATCTGGGAGGGGCACCGCGCGGGACGCGAGATCGGGTACTGCCATCTGGAGAAGCTCCACAATCTGGAGTCGCTTCCGGACAGCGGATTTCAGATCAGCTGTTTCCCGGTGAAGGTGCACGCTGCGTCGGCCGGGTGGACACGGGCCGTCGCGATTCTCGACGATTGAGCGATTCATCGTCCCGATCGCACGGCATCCTGTTCCCAGAAGCCTGGCTTACTCCGGGTAGCCCAGACTCCAGCCCCGGTAGGTCCAGTCGCTTGCCACATTCGGGCTGGGCAGGATTTGGATGTTGTGCACGTCTCCGTATCCCGGTGAGAGACCCTGAACACCGCCGGATATGTAGGTCCCGTCCCCGCGCGCAATGTCGATATGTGGGCCGATGGATCCCACGCTGAAGACGAGTGCCCCACGCGGGGGGTTCGGGTCGGTATGGATTTTTCCCTGTTCGAGAAGCGTTTGGTACATGGTCTCAGAAGCGCCGTCCCAACCGTATCGCTCTTGCGGTACCCCGAATGCGTGAGCCACCAGAGCTTCACACCCATACTGACCGAATTGGTCTGTCCCGAGGAGGCTTTCGGCCTTGGCGATGGCGGCATCGGCTCCGGGGATCGTCGGGCGTGGTACTGCTGCGGCACCCGGTGCCAAGAGGAGTGTGGCGGCCAGGCAGGTGGCTACAAGAAGCAGAATCTTTCGGACGTTCATCTCGTGTGCTCCGGTTCTCGGGCCTGCATGGTTGGCTTCTGGCTAGCAGGGTCAGTAGCCGCCGGTGCGATCGGGCACCGGCTGTCTCGGGAACCTGCCCTCGAGCACATCAGGCGTTTCTCCAGGTGTTGTTCAGAAAGCCATCGCCGGACGTTGAGTTGGGGCGTGACCCATGGTGAACCCCATGCCCCCTCCCACGCTGTATAAACACGATCAGCAAAGTCGAGGCATCTCCACACCCGCGGCATCTATTGCGTTGGGAAGGTGCACTCCGCGGGCCTGCCGACGACGGCATACCGGGAACGACGGTTGAAGGGGCATCCCGGCTCGGGCGATCGCGCCCAACACCGAGGGATCGATGAGCCCGCCGGGGAACCCCAGTCGCGAGTCGGAAGTCGGCGGGAAGGACTCACACTGACGGCCGAGTAGACATTGTCGACGCCAGTTTCTAACCTGTCCGAGACACACGTGGCCGGCCCAAGTGCTGGTCCCTGCAATCCAAAGGATCGTGACAATCCGCGTGACCGGCATGCGCCACTCACTCCGACGAACGGTGTGCGGTGCTGCAACCGCAGTTCTCGTGCTGGTCGCCTCGATCGGCGCCGTCAATGCGGACCCGGCGGACGACGCGCTGGCCAAGCTCAACGAGTTGTCGGCTCAGGCGCTGCAAACGCGCGAGGCCGTCACCGCCGCCCAACGCGACGTCGACTCCAAACTGGCTGACCAGAAAGCCGCCGAGGACCGCCACCGCGCCGACCTCGACGCCCTCGCCACCGCGAACGCCCAACTGGCGCCCTACCAGGCGGCGGTCGACCGCATCGCGGCGATGGACTACATGAGTGGCCGCAACGGTCAGGCTGCCGCGCTGCTGACCGCGTCTTCGCCGCAGCAGTTGCTCGACAAGCTGTCGCTGCAGCGTGTGGTCGGCGCCACGCTGGCCGACGAGATGAAGGCGTTTCATGCGGCGCGCGAGCGCGCGGGGTCGGCCGCACAGGCGTCCGAGAAGTCGGCCGCCGACGCCCGCGCCGCCACCGAGCAGGCCGCCGCGGTGCGCGCGGACCTGCAGACCAAATGGAACGACCTCCTGCGCAAGATCGCCGCCGCGGAGGCGCAGTACGCAGCGTTGACACCGCAGCAGCAAGCGGTCATCGACAACGCCGTCCCGCCAGCAGCACCACCACCTCCGCCGCCCGCCGCACCCGCCCCGCCGGACCCGGCGATCCTCGCGATGCCCGGCCAGCCTCCCGTGGACCCTGCTCAAGCTCTGGCGGCTGCCCGCGTCGACGTCCCGGAGGCGCTGCCCGCCGGAGTCGCGAACGAGGCGGGCCTACAGGTCAACACCGTCCTCGCCGCCCGCGCCATCAGCGCAAGATTCCCCCAGATCGCCGACATCGACGGCGTTCGGCCCGACTCCAAGCCGTGGCATCCGAGCGGCTTGGCGATCGACATCATGATCCCCAACCCCGAGAGCGCCGAGGGCATCGCGCTCGGCGACGCGATCCGCGACTTCATGTTGAGCAACTCGAGCCGATTCGGGTTACAGGACGTGATCTGGCGCGGCACGTATTACACGCCGAGCGGTCCGGCGGGCTCAGGCTACGGCCACTACGACCACGTGCACGTCACCACGACACCACGCCGCTGACCGCCATCGGTCACGGGTGCAGGTTCCACTGGCCGCAGTCCTGGGCCAGCACGTCGTTGACGTCGACGCGGATACCGCCGACCACCGGTCCGGGGTTCGAGGCCGTGTCGATGATGCGTTGGTAGAGAACCGCGGCGGGGTAAAGCTGTCCGTTGGACCAGGACCTGGTCTGCCAGGCCCAGACGTGGCCGGCGGAGCCCGATCTGCCGATGACTCCGTCGGCGGCGGCCCACTGGCACGGGCGGATACCGGCGTAGATGCCGGTGCGCTGCACACCGATGACCGAGTTGATGCCGCGGAACCACGGCAGCGCCAGGTCGTTCCAGGTCTGGCGGTCGATGTCGTCGTCGACGCTGAAGAAGATCGGCGCGGTGCGTCCGCCACCGGCGGCGGTGTGCAGGTTCCAACCGGTTTTCGCGTCGGCGACGCCACCGGCGTAGCCGCGGGTGAAGTCCGATGGCGCGGTCCCGCCCGGTTTGCCGTACTGGTAGTTGCTGACGATCACCAAACCGGCCGCGGCCAGCGTCTTGGCGTAAGGCAGGGTGATCGGCTTGGCGCCGAATGAGGATCCGGGTCGTGAGGTCGACACGTAGTTGATGACGCCGGAGTGGCCGGCGGCCCGGATGTCCTGCGCCGGAATCTGGCGCATCGCATAGTCGATCAGCGTGGGGCGGGCGGCCTCGGCCCTCGGCGCGTGCGTGCCCGCTGATGCCGCACCGAGTCCGGCCAGTGCGGACACCGTGGCGGCGTAGCGCAGTGCGTCACGCCGGGATACCTGCACGGCGTGATGTTAACTATGAGACGCCTGTGATTCGGGAGGCACGCAGGGGCAGTGTCAAATTCGATGCTCCGCCGTTACCGGCCAGCCCGGATTCTTGACATGTCCCGTCGAACGCGCGGCCGGATCAGATCCCAAGCACATCGCGTGCCCGGTCGATTTCCTCGGGGTCGGTGGTGGACGGGATGAGCCTGAGCTCGTCGAGCCCCGCCTCTCGTGCGCCGTTGACGGCGGCGAGCAGTCCGGACGCTCCGCAGTTGAACGTCCCTGCGCCTGGAGCCGTCAAGTATGTGGAGGCGTCGTCTCCGATGGAGCCGACCTCTTGCTCCCAGAAGTCCTTCACGTGCTCCTGGAGTTGGTGCTCCGGGTCAGGGCCGAGCGCGAACCACACCGGCGCGGAGAAGTGTGGCCGATCCGTCCTGCCCGCGGCCTGCCACGCCTGAATGACACGCTCGCGCTGCGCGGCCAACGCTTCGGCGTCGAAATGCAGTGAGTGAGCCGGGTCGGTCACCCCGACAGCCCATTGCGCGGCTCGAGCGAGTGCCTTCGGGCCGATCACACCGGCGACGAGCGGGATACCGCCGTTCTGGATGGGCGCGGGGCCGACTGGGAAGTGTCCCTCGACGGGGGGCTTCTGGGCCCACACGCTGCGCATCGCCGCGACCGCGCTGTCCATGCGTTGCCGCTTTCGCTCGAGCGGGCTGTCGACCGCGAGGTAATCCTCATCCCACGCGCCGATGCCGACCCCCAGCGTCAGGCGCCCGTTCGACAGGACGTCTACGGTCGCCAGGTCCTTGGCGAACAGGACCGGATTTCGCAGGGGCAATGCGACGACGTCGGTCCACAACCGCACGCGCTCCGTCATCGCCGCTGCGGCGGCAAGCTGCGGTACGACCGACCAGCTGTGCGGGTACACGAGCCGTTCGTAGGTGACGAGTCCGTACCACGGGCCTTCGTCGATCTTGCGATACCAGGCGAGCTCCGTCTCGCGCCCGTGCGGGAAGAGTGTCGGCAGACCCATGGAGATCTTCAATCCGGCATCAGAGCTCAACGCCGCTCCTTCCGAGGCGTCGGGCACAGCGGCACGCGACGTCTGCGCGGCGCACCGCTATTCGTGACATGTGCAGCATTCCTCCAAACACATCGACGATGGACAGCAGGCATAATAGCAACAGATTGTTTATTTAAGGTTATCGGGGGTTGAGGACCGTGAGTTCGCCAACGCACCGCAAGCGCGCGAATCCCGCAGGTAGGCAACGGGTCCGCCCCGGCGGACGCAGCGAGCGCGTGCGCGAATCAGTGCTGCGCGCATGTCTGGAGCTGCTGACCGAGGGCAAGGTGGAGCTTCCGATCGCGGAGGTAGCGGCACGGTCGGGGGTGAACAGAGGAACCATTTATCGGTGGTGGCCCACCTCGGCCGCACTGCTGGACGACGCCCTCGTGTTCCACACCCGTCATCGCACCGACGCACCGGACACCGGGGCATGGGAGAGCGATGTCCGGTCCCTGATCGCCGAGCTCACCTCGCTCGCAGCCGACCCCGTGGAGCGCGCCATCATGGCCACGGTGATCTCGGGGCGGTATCCGTCGTTGAACGACGCGATGATGGGCTGGTTCCGAAACGATCGCTCGCAATGGCTCGCGATGATCGAGCGGGGCGTTGGTCGCGGCGAGGTGAGCGCTGACGTGGATCCGGCGATGGTGCTGCACATGATGCTGGCACCGGCCGTGTCGGTCTCGCTCTTCGAGGGACGAGCGCTGACATCCCAGGAGATCGACTCCCTGGTGGCATTGGTCTGCCGAGCCACGGCCGCGCGAAACACGTCGCGCAGCTCACGCAACGGAAAGTGACCCTCGGCTATCCGGCCGGGGTCACATCCAGACCCGAGCCCTTGATGGACGCCTTGGCCCGATTCTCGGCTCGGACCGCCCTCTTTCCGCGCACGAACCCCGTTGCCGAGATCGACGCCGCAAGCAGCGCGCTCTCACCCTTGACGAACGGATGGAACCCGACGCCGGCGCCCCCGCGGCCCTTCACCGGAATATCGGCGACTTCGGTGACCTTCCAACTCTTTTCGGCCAACGACAGGATGGCCTCACCGTTGGCGCACGAGACGGGCAGCGCGGCGATGACCTCGTCGTCGTCACCCGCCAACTTCACCCCGGCCACACCGTTGCCGGCAACGCCCTGAGGGTTGACCGCCGTTGGGTCGATGCGCAGGACTTTTCCTCGTCGGGTCACCAACGCCAGGTGGTAACCGTCCGGCAGCACACCCGAGCGCACCAGCCCGGTGATATCCGGGGCGACGGGGATGTCGCGAACCTTGTACGGCAGACCCCCACCGGCGGTGAATTTCACCCGGCCGTCGGTCCACACTGCCCAACCCAGCCCTGAGGTGAGCAACTCGCCGTGGCTGTCGGAGAACACGCCGCGGTCGTCGAGGCGCCAGGAGGCGTTCAGCTTGCGTTCGCGAGGTCCGTCGTCGCCTCCGCCGGACGTGACCGGTGTGGCGTCGAAGTCGAGTACGGTGCGACGATCGAACTCAGGACCCTTGAACAGCTTCGCCGTCTCCACCAGTTCGTTGTCGATCACCTTCCGACGCGCATCCGGATTCGACACCAGCTCAGTGAGTTCGGCGAACTCCGCATCCAGCTTCTCGGCCTCGGCCCGCAGCTCGATGACGTCGAGCTTGGTCAGGCGGCGCAATTGCAACGCCAGTACGTAGTCAGCCTGAACGGCATCGATCTTGAACCGGTCCTGCAGACCCTGTCGGGCTTCGTCGACGGTTTCGGAGGCGCGGATCACCGCCACGGCCGCGTCGATGTCGAGGTGGATGGTCATCAGCCCGGCCACCAGATGACGTCGCGCCGTTACCTTCTCCAGCCGGTACTCACTGCGGTGCAACACCACCGAATCACGCAGCGAGAGAAAGGCTTTGATCAACTCGCGCACCGACCACCACCGCGGAACGCGGTTCTCATCGAGGGCGACGAGGCTGGCGGCGAAGGTCGACTCCAGCGGGGTCAGCGCCAGCAGCTGATCGCGGATCTGCTCGGCGCTGTGGCCGCGTTTGGCGGTGACGACGATGCGCAGCCCGTTGCGGCGATCGGTCAGATCGGACATGTCCGCCACACCAGCGAGCTCCCCGGACTCGACCAGGGCCCGAATCCGTTCCTGCACAGTGTTGCTCGCCACGCCAGGCGGCAGTTCGGTGATGAGGACGTTCTTCCCGTCGACCGAGAGCGTGCCCCGCACGGTGAACTGGCCCCGCCCGGTGGTGAGGTACTCGCGCAGGCCGGCGGTGCCGACCACGGACGCTCCGCAACCCCAGTCTGGGCCCGGGATCAACTTGACCAGCCGGTCGTCGGTCATGTTCGGCGTTTTCAACAGCGCCCGGCAAGCGGACATGATCTCGCGCGGATTGTGGGCAGGCACCTTGGTGGCCCACCCCTCGGCGATGCCGACCGCCCCGTTGCACAACAGCACCGGCCACTGGGCCGGCAGCACGGTCGGCTCGATCCACTCGCCGTCGAACGTCGACACCATGGGCACTGCATGGCTGTCGAGTTCGGCGGTCAGCGCGGCACCTGGTGCCGACAACCGCATCTCGGTGTAGCGGTCGGCGGCGGGGATGTCGCCCTGGATACGGGGGAAAGCACCTTGTCCGTCAATGACTTTCACACGCTGGAATTCGGCGGCCATCAGCGCCGCAGCGCCGTACATCGAAGTGCCACCATGCGGGTGCAGGTTGCCTGTGACCGCGGAACAGATCTTCGACGATTTCTGCGGCTTGTTGCCGGGCTGCAGTTTCGACTCGTGCATCTGGTAGAGCAGACGACGCTGACCCGGCTTGAGACCGTCGTAGGCCGACGGGATCGCACGGTCGCTGACGCTGTAGAGCGCGAACGTCAGTTGATAGAGGTTCCAGTAGTCGTCGGCGGTCTGGTCGACGACCAGGTCCGGGTTCTGCTCGGGAATGTCCAGGGTGGCGGTCACGGTATCTGCCTAGGTCTTAGTCGAGGTCGAGGGAATTGGTGTCGACGCGGGCGGCGATCTCGGCCATCCACGTGCGCCGGCCCTCGGGCGGCCCGCCGAACAACGTGTGGTGCAAATTCTTCTCACCGTCGTCGGGGTGGACGCGAATCACGGTGCGTCGCTGCGGATCCAGTACGGTGTTCCAGAAGTCGTCGGCGTCCATCTCGCCGAGCCCCTTGTTGCGCTGCACCTCGACCCGGCCCTTCGAAGCGGCCTTCAGCTTGGCCACGGCCGCATCGCGCTCGGATTCGTCCTGGCAGTAAATGCGCTCGCTGGCGGTCTTGACCACGAACAAGGGCGGCAGCGTCACGTACACCATCCCGGCCTCGACCAGCGGACGGTAGAAATCGAGGAACATCGAGATCAGGCTGGAGTTGATGTTGCCACCGTCGGGGTCGGCGTCGGAGGCGAACAGAATCCGGTCGTAGCGGCACAGTTCCGGGTCGCAGTTGTCCCGCACACCGCAGCCCAGGATGCGCTCGATGGAGTCGAACTCGTCTTTGGATCGCGCCTTGCTCAACGCGAACCCATACACGTTGGGCGGCTTGCCCTTCAGCGGGAACGCCGCCTGGAAGGCGGCGTCGCGCGCGGCCTTGATGGTGCCCAGCGCCGAATCGCCCTCGCACAGGAACAACTCGGCGCCCGACCCGCGGCCGGTCTCGCGGCTGGGAAGCAGCTTTGGTGGCAGCGACAGGTTGGTGCCAAGCCCTTTGGCCTTCGAAGCCGCGCGCGATCGCGCCTTCGCCCCTTCCGCGCTGCGCCGCGCACGCGCGGACTCCAGCGCCAGCTTGGTCCACAGGGTCACCGCATCGCTGTTGGCCGGGTTGGCCGCCCACACCGTGACGCTGCGCGCGACGTCAGGGGCCATCGCAACGTTCAACGACCGCGACGACACCGCCGTCTTGGCCTGAGAGTCCCAGGCGACGTCCGGCGCACGGGTGTCCACTGCAAGAGCGGTGACGGCCGCGAAATCCTGTGGTTCAGGGCCTTCTTCGCCCTTGGCCAGGCCCAGATCACGCATCCGCGACGCACGATCGGCCAGCGCTTCGGACAGGCCCTTCATCGCGGCCGTCAGATGTGATCCGCCGCCGGGGGTTCGCACGGTGTTGCAGAACGCGGCCACCGTCGCCGGTTCGGCCGGACCCGCGGTCAGCGACCAGCGGAACGGCGTCGGTCCGCGGCCGGTGGTGTACTCGCCGCGACCCTCGACCGCTGCGCGAACGTCCGGCGCGGGAGCGCCCGCGGCGGTGCACATGAGATCGAGCAGCGTGTCTGTGCCCCAAGGGCCGCTGAACGGCTCGAGAAACGCCTGCGGCACCTCCTCGCCGGGCCAGCTCTCGTCGATTACGAGCAGGTTCACACCGGGGGACATCCGGGCCGCGGCATGCGCCCGCAGCAGCACTTCGCCGATGTCGACGCTGGTGTCGGGGACCACCGCCGGGTCGAACAGGATGCGAACGGTGGTGCCCTGCATGGCGGGCTTCCGATTTGCGGTGCCGCGCAGTTTCTGGGTGTCGGCCCGGGTGAACGGGGCGTTCGGGTCGAACTCCTTGCCTTCGAACGTTCCCGGGTAACCGCGCCCGAAGCTTTGCACGTAGGTCTTGCCGCCCCGATGCACCGTCACGTCGGTGCGTGCGGAAATGAATACCGCAGCGGCGGCGCCGATTCCGTTCAGACCGGCCCCCGTGCTCGCCGCGTCGGTATGGACAGAGAACTTCCCGCCGGCCCGCGCGGTGCCGAGCGTCTTGACGATGCCGTTCTTTCCTGTCGTCGGATCGGTGTCGACGGGCAGGCCGCGGCCGTCGTCGGCGACGCTGACCGATCCGTCCGCGTGCAGGGTGATCGTCACGGTGGATCCACCGTTTCCCGGATCGGCGACCTCCTCGACGGCGTTGTCGATCAACTCACGCAACGCGGTGTTGAGCACGTCGAGCCCCAGGTTCACCGCCGGCCGCAGGCGTGTGTGCTGGACATCATCGAGTTCGGTGATGTCGGCGGCGGTGTAACTCACTGCAGGTCCTTTGTGTCGATGCCGAGAAGGGGGCCGCAGGAATCGTAGACGGGGCCACCGACATCTCCGCGGAACCTGGGAGCGTGCGGTGATCACGGTGTCGACACAACGTGATGAACTCCGCCAGACGCACGCCTACCGCTGCGTGTCGGACCTCTTCGGGGCGGTGAGCGCGGAATCGCGATTCACATATTCGAGGTCGTGCGATAACGTCGAAATCAGTGTCCTGTACTTATGAGATTGGATTCGGCTACATGACTGTGACTGGCGAGCGGCAAGAGATCCGGCTCGACGACGTCGAATTCAACCGGCGCGATCACCCGGATCGGCCCTTGCGCCCCATCCCGCCGGGCCGAGACCACTTCGCCGCCCAGTGGCGGCAGATGCGCGAGTTCATGTTCGGCAAGTGGATCGACATCGACAAAGAGGTCGAACCCAACGAGCTCACCCGGCTACGCGACGACTACTTCTGGCAGGGCGACGAGCACATCATCGGCGTGGTCGACGCGTTCGAGCGGCTGGGCTACGAGAAGGGCCGCGCACTGTACGAACAGGCGCTGACTCAGGGCATCGACTCACTCGAGGACCCACCCCGGGAGTTCGTCGAATTCTTCGAGCACATCGATCAGCTGCCGAGCCGGTTCGACCTGGAGGCCGCCGAACGCGGCCGCATGCTGGCGATGTCGGCCACCAAGACCGCCACCATGATCATCCAGGGGTGGGCGTTCTACGAGACCGCGATGACCGGCGACATCTCGGCATCCACCGGTGCCACCGGGCGCTTCGCCGACGACGGCCCGCGTCGCTTCATCGAGACCGCGCGGGTGTTCGCGGAGTTCACGCTGCCCGACATCTTCGACCGGCACTCGGAGGCCTTCCAGGATGTGATCCGGGTGCGGTTGATGCACGGCTTGGCCAGTCGCGGGTTGCGCCGCAAGTGGGGCGACGACGTCTATCTCAAGTTCGGTGAGCCGATCCCGGTGACGTCACTGCTGGGATTCGGCAGCGGCATGTTGCTCGGACGCCTTGTCGACCACGCGTTCGGACGCAAGCTGACCAGCCAGGAACTCGAGGACCTCGCCGAGTACTCGTCGTACTCGGGGCGGCTGTGGGGTGCGCCCGAACGGCTCTACTCCCCGACCGGTCTGGAGCTGATCAAGTCGTTGAACTACGTGCTGGCCAGGGGCGGCGACCCGTCGCCGTGGCGCGCTGAACTCGTCGACGCGATCGCGGGTCCCGCGCACCTGACGACGCTGACCGAAACCCTCCCGGGCGTCGTCAAGAAGTTGGTGGCTCGCCATGCCAACCAGCTCACTGCAACCCTCGCACTCGTTCCGGCGGGCGCGGTGTTCGGTTACCGGCAGATCGAGGCGATGGTGGCCGGCAGTTTCTTCGAGCCGCTGGGTTACAACTACGAACGCCGAGTCCGGATCTTCACCGAGATCGCCAAACTCAACGTCCGCGTCGCGATGGTGGCCGACAAGCTGCCGTGGTCCAACCCGATCCGCGAGCAGAGAAAGAAGACCGGCGCGGCTGCGCGCGAGCGGATCGCGATGCTGAACAAGATCGCCCGCGGACGGCAGATCCCGCTGACCTTCACGAGCCACGACCTATCGACGAAGGGCGAGGGGTTTACCGGCTGAGCGCGCCCATCCGCTTGACCGCCTCGGCGAGGACGGCTTGCGAGGTGGCGAAGTTCAACCGGACGTGACCGGCGCCGCCGGAGCCGAAGACATGCCCGGAACTGAGCGCCACCCGCGCCTGGTCGAGAAACGCCCGCGCCGGGCCGGCCAGGTCGGAGACGATGCCGGGGCCGTCGACACTACCGGGCTCCTCAAGGTCGAGTCGGCGGCAATCGAGCCAGGCCAGGTACGTGCCTTGCGGCCGGATGTAGTCGACGAGGGGCAGGTGTTCGGCGATCAGTTGGCCTAGCAGGTCGCGGTTCGCCGACAGGCCGGCCAGCAGCGCATCGAGCCATGCCTCTCCCTCGTTGAACGCCACCGTGTGTGCCATGACGCCGAGGTGGCTGGGGCCGTGGCTGACTTCCTCGGGCATCCGGTCGAGGTCTGCCGCCGCCTCGGGGCCGGCGACCACCACTGCCGCCTTGAGGCCGGCGAGGTTCCACGCCTTGGAGGCCGACGTGACAGCGAAGGCGTCCTCGGCGCCCGCCACGCTCAGATACGGCGTAAAGTCCGCTCCCGCCAACACCAATGGCGCATGAATCTCATCGGAAACAACGCGCACGCCACGATCGCGGGAGAGCGTCGCGATGCGTGCGAGCTCGTCGGCCGAGTGCACGGCGCCGGTCGGATTGTGGGGACTGCACAACAGGTAGACCACCCGATCGCTCACCGTCGCGGCCGTGCCGAACGCCGCATCCAACGACGCCAGGTCGATACGACCGTCCATACCGAGGCGCGCCTCGATGACGCGGCGGCCAGCGTGCGTGACGAAGGCGTAGAACGGCGGATAGACGGGCGCGTTGACGATCACGACGTCGCCGGGTTCGGTGATCAGCTTGAGGACCTCGACGATGCCCAGCATCACGTCTGGGACGAGCGCGGTGCGTTGCACCGCCAGTCCGTCCCAGCCCCAACGACGCGCCGCAAACCCAGACAAGGCCTCGGCATAGGCGCGCGCTCCGCTCGGATACCCGGTGTCCCCCAGGGCGATTGCCGTATTCAGCGCATCGGCGATGGGTTCGGCCAAGGGCACGTCCATCTCCGCGACCCATAGTGGCAACACATCTGCAGGATGCGCCCGCCACTTCATGCTGGTCCGCCGGCGCAGTTGCTCGACGGTCAACTGCTCCAGCGGATTCACCACCCCATTTTGTCGCAACGTCGCCGACCGCGGCGCACGCCGGGCATCGGCGCTAACACGGTTGACAACATACAACCAATCAGTTGTATATTCTGATGGTGACCGATCAGGACGAGGACAGAGCGGACGCGTTCTTCCACGCCCTGGCCGACCGGACTCGGCGAGACATTCTTCGTCGGGTGATGGCCGGGGAGCATTCGGTCACGGCGCTCGCGGCGCAGTACGACATGAGCTTCGCCGCGGTGCAGAAGCACGTCGCCGTGCTGGAGAAGGCAGGCCTGATCTCCAAGCGTCGCCAGGGGCGAGAGCAACTGGCGAGTGGTGATGTGGAGGCGGTGCGGTCAGTCGCCTCGATGCTCACTGAGCTCGAGGACGTCTGGCGCGGTCGCATCGCTCGCATTGACGACCTACTCAGCGAGGAATAACCATGCCTGTCACCAACATCAGCAAGAACATCGACGACCGTACCCTGACGATCAGCGCGGAGTTCGCGGCGCCCGTCGAGCGGGTCTGGCAGATCTACGCCGATCCGCGGCAGCTCGAGAAGGTCTGGGGCCCACCGGGTTACCCCGCGACCGTGGTCGAGCATGCGCTGACGCCAGGCGGCACGGTCACCTACTACATGACTGGACCCGAAGGCGAGAAGTACGGCGGTACTGGAAGGTCACGGCCGTCGATGAGCCGCGCAGCTTCAGTTTCGAAGACGGGTTCGCCGATGACGACCTCAAGCCGGCAACCGATATGCCCGTCGCGCACAGTGTCTACACCTTCGAGGCGATCGGCGACGGTGCGACCAGAGCCACCTACGTCAGCACGTACGAGTCGGCCGAAGGCCTGCAGAAGGTGCTCGAGATGGGTGTCGAAGAGGGCACGGCGCAGGCGATCAATCAGATCGACGAACTGCTCGCGAGCTGACGCCGGAAAGGCCACGGTGCCGGAACCTCTTCTGTTACAGGGGTTCCGGCATCGTGGCGTCCGCTGGGATGTCCCGGGTCAACCGCGGTCCGCGATCTCCCGGTCGGCATGGACGGGAACCAGAAGTGGCGCGACGAGCGGGAAGATGGCCGACGCCGCGAAGGCCACCGGATAGCCGACGGCCGCGATCAGCGCGCCGAACACCGGCGGCGTAGCGCCCATCGTCACCATCTGACCGGTGTACTGGACGCCGAGAGCGCGCCCACTCCAGAACGGTCCGGCGAATTCGGCGATCGCGGTGTAGGCCAACCCGTTGTCGGTCACGGTGATCATCGACGCGATCACGATCACGGCGACGCTCACCGGAGAGCCCAGCTCGTCGGTCACCGCCAACACCAACATGGCGAGCGCGGCGGCGACACTGATGATCTGGATCGGGCGCAGCCGCGCACCGAGACGGTCCGACCAGTGCCCGGCAGCGACCCGGCCGACTGCGCCGAGCAGTTGTGCGACAGTCACCACGACCCCCGCCGACGCGGCCGACCACCCGCGGTCGGCCATCAACCAGACCAGGGTGAATGTCCACACCACGCTCTGCGGCACCACCAACAGCATCGATACGGCGTGGATCCGCAACAGCACCGTCGAGCCTCGATAGGGATTGGCCAGATGCTCGGTCGGCGCCTCCGACCGCGGTGGCCTCGGCGGATCCACCACGCCGGTCGCGCTGATCAACGCCGACGCCGCGCACAGGACCGCGGGAAACAACAGCGCCGCGGCGACACCGTGGTGCTGGGCGAGTTGGGGGATCACCAGCGCCCCCAGTCCTACGCCCAACGGGGATGCCGTATGCCGAATCCCCATCGCCAAGCCACGCCGGTTCGGCGGAAACCACCCCACCACGAGTCTGCCGCTGGCGGCACTGTTGCTCGCCGCGGCCATCCCGCCCAGGAGTAGAAACGCCCCCGTCGCCACCAGAGAATCGACTGCTGCGGCTGCGAACGCCGCCGCCGCGGTGAGTGCCAAACCTGCTGTGAGCACGATCCGTTCGCCCACCCGGTCCACCACGTGGCCCCACGCGTACATCGTCGTCGCCACTCCGAAGCTGGGCATCGCGGACAGCAGACCGGCCTGTGCAAGATGAAGCTCGTCGTCGAGGTGCAGCTCAGGGATCAGGAACGCGGCGCCGTTGATGAACACGTTGGCGCACAATGTCGCAGTGAGAGCCATGACGAGCATCGACCAGCGCCGGAGGGTGCTGATCGAGTCGATGGACATGACCGCATGGTTTCGCAGGGTTCAATAATGCGGAATGGACGCCACATCTATTCGAGAATCGGCCACGAGTATGAGGAAAAGGCCGAGACACCACGCATCGCAGGTGCCGGTGTCAGTCGTTACCGCGCGGGGGCGGTTGCACTGCGACACCGCTTGATTCGTGCTCAGGGCCGGCGTCGGGATGTTCTGCGGGAACCCGCTCACGGAAGCGACTGGCTTCGCTCGGCCCCTGCGGGTGCTTCTGCCGCTCTTCGCTGCGGTAGGGCCCAGGCTTGGCCCGTGGCTGACCGCCGGGAAAGGCCAGCCGGAAGATGGTGCGGTGCACCGTGAACCACTGCTTTCCGAATCGTCCGGAGTTGTACGGCAGTTCGTAGCGCTCGCAGATGTCTTTGACCTTCGGGGCGATCTCGGAGTACCGGCTGCTGGGCATATCCGGATACAGGTGGTGTTCGACCTGATAGCCGAGGTTGCCACTGATGATGTGGAACAGGGGGCTGCCCTCGATGTTGGCTGCGCCGATCAACTGCCGGACGTACCAGCCGCCACGGGTTTCGTTCTCGACTTCCTCTTCTGTGAACGTGTAGGTCTGGTCCGGGAAGTGCCCGCAGAAGATGATGGCGTGCGCCCAGACATTGCGGATGAGATTGGCCAGTGCGTCGGCAGCCAAGGTACGCAGGAACGTGCTTTCGACACCGGGCAGCACGCGGTCGAAAGTGTTGGCCACGGAGGCGACTCGGCCCTTGCCTGAAATTTTGCGGAGTCGGCGCCCGATGCGTGACTGCGCCGGTTGCTCGACCCGGCTCCCCAGAGCCAGCTTGGTCAACGCGAATGCGCCCGCGCTGACGGCCGGCCAGCCGATGTAGTCCTTGAGGATCTGTGCGCGCGCCTTGCCGCTAATGCCCTTCAATTCTTGACGCACCTCCGACCACGGCTTCTCGCCCCGCTGTGCGGCTCTGAAGTCGATATCGTGGACTGCCACCCCCCACTCGAAGAGAACCGTCAGCAGGAAGTTGAACAACGGCTGCGCCAACCAGACCGGATGCCACGGCTGACGAGGGTCGATGCGCATGATCTCGTAACCGAGATCGCGATCCTTGCCCAGAATGTTGGTGTAGGTGTGATGAATGTAATTGTGGGAATGCTTCCACGACTTCGCCGTCGACGCGGTGTCCCAGTCCCAGACGGACGAATGGATGTCGGGATCATTCATCCAATCCCATTGGCCGTGCAGGATGTTGTGACCGAGTTCCATGTTCTCCAGGATCTTGGCCATCCCGAGACAGCCCGTGCCGAGTACCCACGCCGTGCGTGACCGGGAGGCCAGCAGCAGCACTCGTCCGACGACGACGATCTGGCGCTGCGCCGAGATCACGGCCTTGATGTAGTTACGGTCGCGGTCGCCCAGTTCGGCGAAGACCTCGTCGTGTATCGCGTCGAACTCTTTGGCGAGTTTCTCCAGTTCCTGCTCGCTGAGGCGGTTGAGCGGGCTTTCGATGTATGTAGTCACTTGATTCCTCGTATGTTCACAGTGCGAATTCCACGTCACCTTCAGGAGCGTGAATACAGATCCGCACGTCTTGCCCGGTCGGCTCGGTTACATCCCCGGATCGCAGGTCGCGCACTTTGCCGGACTTCAGCGTGCCGACGCAGGTGTGGCAGATTCCGATCCGGCAGCCGTAGGCGAGGTTCAGACCGGCTTGCTCGCCGGCTTCTAAAATTGGTGTGCCGCCGTCACATTCGGTCGTCTCGTCGCTGTCCAGGAACGTGATCTGACCGCCTTCGCCTTCACCGGCGTTGCCGCCGATCTTCGGCTGGAAGCGCTCGAAGTGCAGCCGGTCCGGGTCGCCTTCGCGCTCCCAATGCTCGATCATCGCGTCGAGCAGATCGCTCGGACCGGAACAGAACGCCTCGCGGCCACGCCAGTCCGGGCACACCTCGTCCAGATCGTCCGCCGACATGCGGCCCCGTTCCGCCGTAATCCGCAGGTCCAGCCGCACTCCGTCGTGGCGGCGGTCGAGATCCTCGAGATCCGACAGAAACATCACCTGGTCGCGCGTGCGAGCCGAATGAATCACCACCACGTCGTCGAGCTCGCCCCGGTGATCAAGGCTGCGCAACATGCTGATGATCGGTGTGATGCCACTACCCGCGCTGATGAAAAGCATTTTCGCGGGCAACGGCTCCGGCAGGGTAAAGACGCCTTCTATCTCGCCCAGCCGTACCAGCTCTCCCGGCTGGATCTTGTGCACCAGGTACGGCGACACCACTCCGCTGTCGACTTTCTTGGGAGTGATGCTGATCAGACCGTCCTGAGGTTGGGGATCTGACGTGAGTGAGTACGCCCGCCAGTGGTAGCGGCCGTCAATGACGAGGCCGAGTCGCACGTACTGGCCGGGTTTGTGACCCGGCCACTCATATCCCGGCCGGATCAGCACGCTGGCGGCTTCGGAGCCCTGCGGCTCGACTCGCTCGACCTTGCCGCGCAACTCCTTGGTGGTCCACAGCGGGTTGACCATCTCGAGGTAGTCGTCGGGACGTAAAGGGCTGAACAGGTGGCGCACCGCGCGCAAGAAGAAGCGGCGACCCCGAGGAACGGGGGGTTCGGCACCGCGTTCCGCCATGATCCCCCTTCTCACCACCTGACTCGACGAGATGGCCACCGCGCCGATCATCAGCTCCCTGCGCCGGGATAACCCGCCGAATGTGAGTTCAAACACCGACGGGAGGAGATCCCCAAGCGTGTCAGCCGACTCAATCGCCGATGCCGCGGCGGATTGCATCGCCACCGGCGACAAGGTGCTAACGCCACGCGCCCGGCAGTCGATGGAAGAGGCATGACGCCGTTCCGTGTTGTCGTCGTCGCGCTCGCCGGTGCGCTGAGTGCACTGTCGTTGGTGGGAGTGGCGACCTCCCGCGCCGACGCCTTCGCACAACTCGATCGCGTTCCCGTGGTGGCCTCGCCGACATGCGGCGGCAGCGTCAGCGCCGAGGCTCAGTTGACCCCGGTTCAGGTCGGCGATCGCGTCGAGAACGGGGTTCGCGTCGCGATCAGCTACGACGCCGGCACCTACGACGGCTCCTGTTCTCTCACCGTCACGGCCGATTGGGTGAACCTCGACACCGGCGCCTCGGGAAGCAGCGACATCACAGCCGTTTCGACCATCGACGGGCATTACGGCTTCATCGGATATGCGAACACCACGTTCCCGACGGGCAGCGGCACGATCGTCGTCACGCTCAGCTCGCACCCGGATGCCGAGATGCGGATTACTACTTAGCCCAACTCTTCGCGGCCCCCTGTATCGGGAATGCGGCACGCCCTCCGGGACTTGACGTCAAACGTACTGAGTTCGTAACTCCCCGGAGAGGTAGAAGACATGAGCACCACACCCTTGGCCGGACGGCGAGCGCTTGTCACCGGTGGTTCACGCGGGATCGGCGCGGAAATCGTGCGTCGTTTGGCATCCGACGGCGCCGCGGTCGCTTTCACGTACTCGGCATCGGCGACGGATGCCGAAAAGCTCGTGGCCCAAGTCGCCGAGCGCGGCGGGCGGGCCGTGGCCATCCAGGCCGACGCCGCCGACCCCGCTCAAGTTGCCGCGGCGGTCAACCAGACCGTGGCCGATCTCGGCGGTCTGGACGTGCTGGTGAACAATGCCGGCGTCGCCCACCTGGCGTCGATCGACGACTTCCCGGCCGAGCAATTCGACCGTCTGGTCGCGACCAACATCGGCGGAATGTTCTGGGCAGTCCGCACAGCGGTGAAGTACCTGGATGAGGGCGCGCGGATCATCAACATCGGCAGTATCAACGCCGACCGCGTTCCGGGACCGGGGCTTTCGGTCTACGCCATGACCAAGGGCGCGGTCTCGTCCTTCACCCGCGGATTGGCCCGCGAACTCGGCCCGCGCGGCATCACCGTCAACAACGTCCAACCGGGGCCGATCGACACCGATGCGAATCCCGACAACAGCGGCGACTTTCCCGAGAGCTTGAAGAAGGTGACGGCACAAGGCCGCTACGGACACGTCGGCGATGTCGCTGCCGTCGTGAGCTTTCTGGCGGGCTCCGAGTCCGGGTTCGTGACCGGCGCGAACTGGAACGTCGACGGGGGCTTCACCGTCTAGGCACGCCGACCGCACCGTCGGCGCGGGCGAGGCCCACCCATTCTTTGACAGCTGTCAGAAAATCGGTAGTGTTGCCAGTGACGGAATTCACGACAACGGTAGGCAACATGGCTTCATCACCCACGACGGCGATCATCGGCGCAGGCATCAGCGGTTTGACCACGGGTAAAAACCTCGCAGACGCCGGCATCGAGTACGACTGCTTCGAGTCCTCCGACCGGATCGGCGGGAACTGGGCGTTCCGCAATCCGAACGGCCACTCCAGCGCGTACCGGTCGCTGCACATCGACACCTCACGTGAATGCCTGTCGTTCCGCGACTTTCCGATGCGCGACGACCTTCCCGACTTCCCGCATCACTCCCAGATCAAGGAGTACCTGGACGACTACGCCGAAACCTTCGGCCTGTTGGACCGCATTCAGTTCCAGAACGAGGTCAAGCACGCGCGGCGTTTGCCCCACGGCGGTTGGGAACTCGACACCGCGGACGGGCACACGCGACGGTACGACGCGCTGGTGGTTGCGAACGGGCATCACTGGGATCCGCGCACACCCGACTTTCCCGGCGAGTTCACCGGCGAGAGCATCCACGCCCACCACTACATCGACCCCACCGAACCGCTCGATCTGCGCGGCAAGCGCATCGTCGTCGTCGGCATCGGCAACTCGGCAGCCGACCTGGTCTCCGAGCTCTCCCAGAAGTCTTGGCGCAACACGGTTTATCTCTCCACCCGCTCGGGTGCGTGGATCGTGCCCAAGTACATCTTCGGGAAGACCGCCGACAAGGTCGCGCGCTCGTTGCCGGTGATCCCGTTGTCGTGGCAGCGGCGAGCGATGCAGCCGTTCGCGCGGTTCATGTTCGGAGATCCCGAGAACTACGGCCTGCCCAAACCCAACCATCGGTTCCTCGAGGCGCACCCGACCCAATCCGCCGAACTGCTCATGCGGCTGGGGTCCGGCGACGCGACCGCGAAACCGAATATCGAACGCCTGGACGGGAATTCGGTAGTGTTCGTCGACGGTTCGACCGTGGAAGCCGACGTGATCATCTACGCGACGGGATACAACATCACGTTCCCGTTCTTCGACCGCAGTTTCATCGAGGCTCCCGACAACCGGCTCCCGCTGTACAAGCGGATCCTCAAACCGGGGATCGACGACCTGCTCTTCCTCGGCTTCGCGCAGGCGGTGCCCACGCTGTTCCCCTTCGTGGAGTGCCAGGCCCGGTTGGCCGCCGCGTATCTCGCCGGTACGTACCGGCCGCCGTCCGAAGCCGAGATGTGGCGCGTCATCGCCGCCGACGAACGCAAGTACGTCGGTCACTTCGCCGACAAACCGCGACACACCCAGCAGGTGGACTACTGGGATTACGAACGCGACATGCGCAAGCGTGAGCTGCCGGCAGGTAGGCGCCGCGTCGAGAAGTTCGGTCCGGTCCAGCTGGCCGGCCGGGCACGCGAGGCAGCCGGTGCCGCCTGAGTCGACGCAGACGTCCCGCCGCAACGCGCGCCGGCCGCAACCGCGCGGGGACGAAAGCCGACTGCGGCTACTCGAGGCTTTCGAGGAGCAACTGCAGACCCAGTCGCTCGCCGAGATCAGCGTCGCCGAGGTGGCGCGGGCAGCGGGTCTGAAGCGGCCTGCGTTCTACTTCTACTTCGCCGGTAAGCACGAAGTCGTCACCGAACTGCTCACCGACATCTTCCAGGACGACGTCTTCACCATCGGCGGTTTCCTGGCCGGCGGCGGCGACCCGCGCGCGTCGGTGGCCGACGCGATGACGCGGACGTTCGAGTCGTGGCACGCCCACCGGACCCTGTTCCGGGCGATGCTCGACGCCCGCGACTCCGACCCTGAGGCACGGGCGATCTGGGACCAGTGGCTACAGCGGTACGAGGAGTTCGTCTGCGAGTTCATCACCACCCAGCCCGCCATCGACGTCGGAGATCCCGGACCGCTTGCGCACGCGCTGATCTCGATGAACGAGCGGGTCCTCGACCGTCACGTGCGCTCCGATGACGGGCCGGAGGCCGCCGGTCCGCTTCTCGCGGCGGTCATTCACGTATGGCACACGGCGCTGTTCGGAGGGACGGCGTCGTTGAAGGGGACAGCGTCGTTGAAGGGGACAGCGTCTTTGAAGGGGACAGCGCCGGTCGGAGGGACAGCGTCGTTGAAGGGAACGGCGCAATGACAGGCACGCGGATTCAGATTCCGGTCGGCGGCGACATCATCGCGGCGCGGCGCTTCGCCGCGACGACGGACGCGCTGACAGGCCGGGCGGGCCGCCCCTGCGTCGTCATGGCGCACGGTCTCGGCGCCACCCAGGATTGCGGGCTGTTCGCGTTCGCCGAAGCGCTGGCCGGTGCCGGCGCCGAAGTCGTCACGTTCGATTACCGGCATTTCGCCGAATCCTCGGGACAGCCAAGGCAATTGATCTCGCTGTCTGGGCAGGTCGCCGACTATCACGCGGTAATCGACCACGCCCGGCGGTTCGAGAATGTGGACCCGGCGCGGATCGTGGCCTGGGGTGTGTCGCTGTCGGGTGGGCACGTCATCAAGGTTGCGGCCGACGACTCGCACCTCGCAGGAATCATCTCGCTGACGCCGGCCACCGACGGGCTACCCGTGGTGGCACACATGCTGCGCACACTCGGGCCGCGCTACGTCCTGCGCGTGATGGCCCACGGCATAAGGGATGTGACGGCGAAGGTGCGTGGCCGCTCGCCGGTGCTCATCCCGGTGGTGGGTGCACCGGGGGAGGTGGCCGGTCTGAGCGCCGACGGGTCCCTCGAAGGCATGCGTCGCATCGCGGGACCCACCTGGCGCAATGAATTCGCCGCCCGATTGGTGTTGGTCATCGGTGCTCATCGACCGATCGCGAGCGCCGCTCGAGTCACCTGCCCGGCCCTCGTGCAGATCGGTGATCAGGACCGTACCGCCCCGCCTGCAGCGGCCACCGCGGCTGCGACACGGATGCGCGCGACGGTTCATCACTACCCCTGCGACCATTTCGACGTATATCCCGGTGAGGGCTGGCATGAGCGGGTCGTCAACGATCAGGTTGCCTTCCTCCGGCGCATCCTCGCACCGGCCGGGTCCACCGCGTCGCGCAGCGCGGGTGCCGACGGAGTGGAATTCGACAACCCCGGGCGATAGTTCCTCAACCTGCCGGATCAGCGAGACCCGGCGTGGAAGCGGTGCGGTTTTCGATGCAACGGGCCGGGGTAGACGACCTCGGTCCTGTCGACCGGGGTGGACGCTGAGAAGGGGATGCTCGTGAGCGAACACAGCCCCGGCGCAGCACCCCGGCGGGATCGTGGAGCCCTGATCGGCAGCGGCGCGTTATGGATGGCGAAGTGGTCGTTGGTCATCGTGGCGATCGCTGCGGGCGCGGTGGTGCTCGGTTGGCTCGTGGCCCAGCTGTGGGTGATCTTCCTGCCGGCCCTGCTCGCCGTCATCCTGTGTACGGTCCTGTGGCCGCCGGCGCGCGTGCTGATGGACCGCGCCGGTCTGCCGCCTGCCGCCGCGGCGCTGACGACGCTGCTGCTGTTCCTGGCCATCGCGTCGGGTCTCATCGCGCTGATCATCCCGCCACTGCTGAACCAGATACCTGCGCTGATCGACCAGGCGACCGAGGGCATCACTCGGCTGCAGGACTGGACCGCCGGACCCCCGCTCAACCTCCGACAAGAGCAGTTGGAGCGCTTCGCCGACTCACTGGTCAACGCGATGCGGGAAAGGTCTTCGGCGATCGCGACCGGTGTCGTCAGCGGGGTCAGCACGGTCGGCAGCGTCCTGGTGACACTGGTGCTCACCGTCGTGCTGTCGTTCTTCGTCCTAAAGGACGGCCGCAAGTTCTCACCCTGGCTTGTCGGACTGACCGGGCGGCGCGCAGGCCGGCATCTGGAAACGGTGCTCGGCCGGATGTGGGACAACCTCGGCGGCTTCATCCGTGCGCAGACGGGAGTGGCTCTGATCGACGCGGTATTCATCGGCGCCGGCCTGGTGGTACTCGGTGTCCCGCTTGCGCCTGCGCTGGCGGTGCTGACGTTCATCGGTGCGTTCGTTCCGTTCATCGGCGCCTTCGTCGCCGGTGCGCTCGCGGTGCTGATCGCCTTGGTGGCCAACGGGTTCGTCAATGCGCTGCTGGTGCTCGCCGTCATCATCGCCGTACAGCAGATCGAGGGAAATGTGCTGCAGCCGTTGCTGCAGAGTCGCGTGATGAAGTTGCACGCGGCGGTGGTACTGCTCGCGGTGACCGCGGGCGGCGCGCTGTACGGGATCGTCGGCGCCTTCCTTGCTGTACCGACGGTCGCGATGCTCACGGTGCTCGTTCGCTACATCAACGAGCAAATTGATGAGCGGGCCGAGGGCGAGTCGAACGGTGCCGAGTCGGGCGCCTGACACCGCAGGTCGGGCGACCGATCAGCGCGCGTCACCAATCGGAAAGAATTCCCACGGTTAGCGGCCGCTCAATCTGTCAATACCACCGCATCGAAGATGCATCGTCTCCGGCGAGACGTGCACACGTCGGGTCGGAAGCGATGAGGTGAGTCATAGACGGACTAGGGGAGCCCGCCCGCGCAGCGCTGCGCTCCGAACCCCACAGGACCTCTACGGTCTGCACTGCAGAACGTAGGACCTGACATGCCCGCGGCAACGGCAGTTCACTTCTTTCTCGCGCTGGCGGTCATCCTTGCGGCGTGCCGCCTCGCCGGCCTGCTGGCGCAACGCGTGGGCCAGCCACCGGTCGTCGGCGAGATGATCGCCGGGGTCGTCCTGGGTCCCTCCCTGCTGGGCAGAATCGCGCCCGGTGTGCAGGAAGACCTGTTTCCAACAGGCACGTCCAACGTCGTGCTCTACACCGCCGCGCAGATCGGCCTCGTGCTCTACATGTTCGTCGTGGGGCTGAACTTCGACGTCGAGCACGTCAAACAGCGCGCCCGCACCGCCGTCGCAGTCTCCACGGCAGGGACCCTGGCTCCGCTGGTGTTGGGCGCGGTCATCGCGGTGCCGCTGCTGTCCTCGGGTGGATTCTTCGGCGAAGACGTCAGTCCCGCCATGGCGATGATGTTCATGGGCGCGGCCATCGCGATCACCGCGTTCCCCATGCTCGCCCGAATCATCTTCGAAAAGCGGCTCACCGGAACATCTCTCGGCACTTTGGCGCTCGCGTGTGGCGCCACCGCCGACGCGATCTCCTGGTGCATCCTGGCGGTCGTCGTCGCCGTGCACCGCGGCACCCCGACGACGGCCATCACGGCGATCGTGGGCGGACTGCTCTACACCGTGGTGGTGCTGACCCTCGGGCGACGAGCGGCGCGGGTGCTCGGCGCGAAATCCGAAGAGCAGCGGACGATTCCCGGATGGGTGCTGAGCACTGTCCTGATCGTCTTGATGAGCGGCGCCTGGCTCACCGACACCATCGGAATCCACGCGATCTTCGGCGCTTTCATCATCGGTGTCACCATGCCGACGGGTCTGTTCGCCCGGCGCCTCACCGAGACCATCGAGCCACTCACCACGAGGCTGCTGCTGCCGCTGTTCTTCGTGTACTCCGGACTCAATACCGAGATCGGGTTGGTGAACACGCCAGGACTCTGGGCGCTGACGCTCGGCGTGCTCATCGTGGCGATCGCGGGCAAGGGCGTCGCGTGCGCCGCGGCGGCCAGGCTGAGCAAGGTGCCGCTGCGCGAATCGGTCGCGCTCGGTTCGTTGATGAACGCACGCGGGTTGATCGAGCTCATCCTTCTCAACATCGGTCTGGAGGCCGGCATCATCACCCCGACGCTGTTCACCATCCTGGTGCTGGTCGCCATCGTCACCACGTTGATGGCCGCCCCGATCTTCGAATTCGTCTACGGCCGACACCGGCCTCCGGTGGATACCACGCCGCCGGAAGCAGACCTCGCCGATGCGACGTCCGCCGTTCCGGTGACCGAGGGAAGGTAACGCACGTGCGATCGCAGCTGTCCCACCTCGACCCCGAGGCTCGCGCCGCCCTTGCCCGCAAGATCCGGAACCAACTGTCTTCCAACGGTTCTGTGCCGACCGACCACGATGTGGTCATCATCGGAGGGGGAGCAGCGGCCCTGACGTTGGCGTTGGAGCTTCGCTCCGCGCGGCGCAGGACCCGGGTCCTGATCATCGAGCCGACCGCGCGTCCGGTCGCCGAGATCACCCACACGGTGGGCGAATCGACGGTCGAGGTGTCCGCACACTACCTCCGGGAACGCCTCGGCCTGGCCGACCACTTGAGCACCGAGCAGATCCGCAAGATGGGCTTGCGAATGTTCTTCTCACACGACGGCAACACCGACATCGCAAGCCGCGTCGAAGTCGGCAGCTCTGCCTTCGTGCCGCAGGTGACCTATCAGATCGACCGGGGCCGGCTCGAGAACGAACTCACCACCCGATGCCAAGCCGCCGGGATACGCATCGCCCGCGGCCGCGTCAGAACCGTGGACTTCGGCGTCGACGCGCACACCGTGGCATACCAGGGCGACGACGAGACCACCCGCACAACGGCACGCTGGGTGGTCGACGCCTCCGGTCGCAACCGGGCGCTGTCGCGCCAGCTGGACCTGAAGCTGGCCACCGAACACCACTGCAACGCCGCATGGTTCCGCGTCAAGGCCGAACTCGACATCGGACAGTGGACCGATGACCAGGACTGGCACGCGCGACTGGTCGAAGGGGACCGCGCGCTGTCAACCAATCATCTGATGGGCGAGGGCTATTGGGTCTGGCTCATCCGGCTGGCCTCCGGCGCCACCAGCGTCGGCATCGTCGCCGATCCCGAGTTCCACGCGTTCGACGAGTTCAACACGCTGGACAAGGCCAAGGCGTGGATCCGGCGACACGAACCGCAGTGCGCCGACGAAGTCGCCCGACACGAAGACCTGATCATGGACTTCCGCGTCATGAAGCACTACAGCCACGCCGCCACGAAGGTCTTCGACGGCGCCGCGCGATGGTGCCTTACCGGCGACGCGGGTGTCTTTCTTGACCCGCTGTACTCCTCGGGGCTGGACCTGGTGGCGATCGGCAACGGCCTCATCACCGACATGATCACACGCGAACTCGACGGTGAAGACGTTGTGGCCCGTGCGGGGATCAGCGACTCCCTGTTCCGGTCGCTGGCCGACATGTGGCTCGCGGTGTACGAGAAGCAGTACCCGCTCATGGGCACACCGACGGTGATGGCGGCGAAGGTCGTCTGGGACATCGCGTTCTACTGGGGCTTCATCGGATTGCTCTACCGCAACGGCCGCTTCGTCAGCGTCGCCGACGATCCCGCGGTCGTCCCGCACCTGGAAGGCCTGATCGCACTGAGCAACCGGGTGCAGCGGTTCTTCCGCGAGTGGGCCGCCGTGGAGGGCCGCGAATCGCCGGTACGGTTCGTCGATCTGTACGTGCCGCTGAACTTCATGGAGACGCTGCACGTGGCGATGATGGAACCGGCGGCCGACTTCGCCGACGTTTTCGAGGCCAACGGCCGGTTGTTGCGTCAGCTCGCGGGTCAGCTGGCCGAGACCGTGCTCGCCGACAAGTCCGCGCTGTTCGACGACGACGCCGCCGTCACGCAGGTGCAGGCGTGGCAGCGCGACCCCTTGTTGAGGGAGCTTCGCTCCGTGTATCGCCGTGAACAACAGGACAATCCGGTCAGCTCGGGCTGGATCCACACCGCTATCCGTGAGTTGCAGGTATGAAGACGCACGATATCTTGGACCGGCCGGCGCCCTTGGCGATCGTCGGGATCGGATGCCGCCTACCGGGCGGCGTCACCACCGCCGAGGACTACTGGCGTCTGTTGACCGACGGCGTCGACGCCACCCGCGAGGTCCCCGAATCACGCTGGAACGCGGGCCGATTCCACGACGCCAACCCCAAGAAGGTCGGCAAGATGGTCACCCGCCGTGGCGGATTCCTCGACGACATCGACCAGTTCGATCCGCAGTTCTTCGGCATCTCGCCGCGGGAGGCGCATTCGATCGACCCGCAGCAGCGCCTGATGCTGCAGACCACCTGGGAGGCACTGGAGGACGGGGGCATCCGGCCCGACCACCTCGCCGGAACCGATGTCGGGGTGTTCATCGGCGGCTTCACGCTGGACTACCAGTTGCTGCAGAACCAGGGCCGCGGCAGCCGCTACCAGTTCAAGACGCATTCCGCCGCCGGGATGATGATGACGATGCTGGCGAACCGGATCTCATTCGCCTTCGACTTCCGCGGACCGAGCATGACGATCGACACGGCGTGTTCGAGCTCGCTCGTCGCGGTGCACCTTGCGGCGCAGAGCATCTGGAACGGTGAGAGCGACCTCGCGCTGGCCGGCGGCGTCAACATCATGATCGGACCCAACACGGCGATCGCGGAGTCCAAGAGCGGGTTCCTCAGCCCTGACGGGCGCTGCAAGGCCTTCGACGAGTCGGCCGACGGCTATGCGCGCGGCGAGGGCGGGGCCGTCGTCGTCATCAAACCGCTCGAGCAGGCGTTGCGCGACGGCGACGAGATCTACGCCCAGATCCTCGGGACCGCGGTGTCTCAGGACGGCCGCACCGACGGCATCACGGTGCCCCGCGCGCAGGCTCAGGCCGCGGCGATCACCTCGGCGCTGCGTCGGGCCGGTGTCCGGGCGACCGATGTCGGCTACGTCGAAGCGCACGGCACCGGGACACCCGTCGGCGACCCGGTCGAGATGCGCGCGCTGGCCGCGACGCTCACGTCGGACCGGACCGATCCGCTGCTGATCGGATCGGTCAAGACCAACATCGGTCACCTCGAAGCGGGCGCGGGGGTCGCCGGACTGATCAAGACGGCGTTGGTGCTCAAGCACGGCTATATCCCCGCGCACCTACATCTCCAAAACCCCACCAGCCAAGTCTCTCTCACCGAGCTCAAGCTCGACGTGCCGCGCGCGGGCCGCCCCTTCCCCGCCGGGCGACGGATCGCCGGGGTCAACTCGTTCGGTTTCGGCGGCACCAACGCCCACGCCGTGCTCGCCGAACCACCGACTCCGACCGACACGCCCGCATCGAGCATCGCCGAGCACCTCCCTGTCACGCTGCTGCCGATCTCGGCGCGCAGCGAGGAGGCCCTGGTAGCCACGGCGCGCCAGTTGGCCGACCACCTGGATGCCGAGCCGAACATCGACATCTCTGACCTGAGATTCACCCTGTCCCAACGGCGCTCGCACCTCAGCCACCGCCACACCCTGGTCAGCGACGGCGTCTTGGATGCACGTGAGCAACTGCGCGCCCTCGCCGACGGCGGCCAGGTCGCCTCGGCGCGCACCTCGTCGACTGCGCCCAAGCTGGTGTTCGTCTGCACCGGGATGGGCCCGCAATGGTGGAGGATGTGCCGCGGACTGCTCGACGTCCTGCCCGCGTTCACCGAGAGCATCGCGCGAAGTGATCGCGAGCTGGCGCGTCACACCGACTGGTCCCTGATCGAGGAACTCCGCCGCGACGAAGCGGATTCCCGCATGGGTGAGACCGAGTTCGCCCAGCCGGCCAATTTCGCGATCCAGATTGCCCTGGCCGCACAACTCGAACAGTTCGGCATCCGACCCGATGCCGTGATCGGCCACAGCGCAGGCGAAGTCGCCGCCCACCAGCTCGCCGGGCTCCTCACCTTCGAGCAGGCGACCGAGGTCATCTACCACCGCAGCAGGCTCCAACAGCGGACCAGCGGACAGGGCCGCATGCTGGCCGTCGGCCTGGACACCGACTCGCTGATGGCCGCGCTCGACGACGGGATGCGCGACGAATTCGGTCGGCGGGTTTCGGTTGCTGCGGTCAACAGCCCGTCCGCTGTGACCATCGCCGGGGACGGTGAGGTCCTCGACGACATCGCCCGCCGGTTGGACGAGGCCGAGGTCTTCACCCGGTACCTGACCGGCAAAGTGCCCTATCACACCCATTACATGGATGCGATCAAGAACGATCTGCAGGACGCCCTCCACGGGATGTCGTCACAGCCTGCGACGCTCCCGCTCTACTCGACGGTCACCGGCGACGTGTTGGACGGGTACCGCTCCGGTGCCGCCTACTGGTGGCAGAACACCCGCGCGACAGTTCTTTTCGAGCCGGCGATTCGCCGCATGCTCGATGACGGCTACACGCACTTCGTCGAACTGGGACCGCATCCGGTGCTGGCCTCGTCGATTTTCGAAATCGCCGGCGCGCAGAAGACCCTCGTTCAGGCCACCCAGCGACGTAACGACGACGACGTGCGTACGTTCATGACCGGCCTCGGCGCGCTTCACGACCACGGCCACGACATCGACTGGGAGGCGATGTATCCGCGCGGTGAAGCGCGCTTGCTCAAGCTGCCCCGCTACCCCTGGCAGACCCGGCGCTACTGGAACGAGACCCAGGAGGCCACCGAATCGCTGCACTATCACCCGGTGCACCCGCTGCTGGGCCAGCCGATCAGTGCCGTGCATCCCACGTGGGAAATCGAATTGAGCACCGCGCTCGTGCCGTTCCTCGACGACCACCGGGTCCAAGGCAGCGTCGTCGTACCCGGCGCGGTCTACATCGAGCTGTCGCTGGCCGCGGCGACGGAAACCTACGGCGTGAACCTCACCGTCGACAACTTGGTGCTGCACCGCGCGCTCATCCTCGACGACACCTGCGACCCCCTCCTGCGGACCACCCTCAACCAGGACACCGGCGCCCTGGAGTTCGCCGCTCACACCGCGACCCCCGACGGTGAGCTCAAGTGGACGATCACCGCCACGGCCGAACTCACCACGCTGCCGAAATCGGCGGGTGCCCCGCCTCCGATGGCCGAGGCGGCGCCCGCGAACGCTCTCAGCGGCGACGAGTTCTACGCCCTCACCGAAGCCATCGGATTCGACTACGGGGCGGCGTTCCGGGTCGTCACCGGCCTCACCGCAGGCGACGGCTGGGTGGTCGCCGAGATGGAGATTCCGGCGCCGATCGCAGCCGAGCTCGACGACTATCGGTTCCACCCGACGCTGATCGACGGTGCCTTCCAAACTCTGTTCGGCGCACCGCTTCCCGGCGGGAGTGCCGCCGAAAGCCCGTACCTGCCCACCCGGATCCGGCGCAGCGCCGTGTACGGCACACCCAAAGGCGACATGACCGTACGACTGGCCGTCAGGTCCGCGACCGCCGAGGAGATCGAAAGCGACATCACGATCTGCGACCATCGCGGTGAGCGGCTCGCCGTCTTCGAGGGCTTCACGGTGCGATCGCTGAGCGCCTCGACCCGCATGTCGCCGGAACGAATCGACAAGGGGCTCTACGAACTCCAGTGGGTTCCCGCGACGGACCCGAGCGGTGAGGACGGTGCGGAGCCGGCCGGCCACGGTTCATGGCTGGTGTTTGTCGACGAAACCGGGTTCGGCTCGGTGCTCGCCGATCGATTGCGCCACGGCGGCCATCGCGTGTGCACCGTCGCACACCGCCCTGTCGACACCGTCACCGCGGTCGAGGGCGGATACGCCATCGACGAACGGCGCCCCGAGCACGTCGGCCAGCTGTTCGACCAACACCTTAACGAACACAGCGAACTCACCGGCGTCATCGACTGCTGGTCAATGGATCTCGTCGTTGAGCCGCAGGCGTCCGACGGAAACAGTGCCAACCACCTCGGCGTCCTCACGCTGCTGCGCATCGCCAAAGCGCTGGCCGCACATGACAGCGTGAGGCCGCGCATGTACGTCGTCACCGCCAACGCTCAGCCGGCGCTGGGCACCGAACCGCTGGCCGTCGATCAGTCCACGGTCTGGGGGCTCGGCAGGGTCGTCGGTCATCAGGAGTTCGTCGAACGTTGGGGCGGCCTGATCGACATCGACGACACCGACGACGTCGGTGACACCGCTGCGCGGGTCTGTCGGCACATCCTCGATTCCACGTCCGAGGATCAGGTGGCTTTCCGCGGCGAGGTGACGCTGGTCCCGCGATTGCGACACACCGCGAACCTCACAAAACCGTTTCCCACCAAGCTTTCTCCCACCGCCACCTACGTCGTCACCGGCGGCACCGGCGCGCTCGGCCGCACGGTCGCCACCTATCTGGCCGAGCACGGTGCGCGACACATCGCGCTGCTGAGCAGAAGCGGGCTGCCACCACGCGACCGGTGGCCGAACATCACTCGCGACGACCCGCAGTTCACCGCCGTTGACACCGTCCGGGCCGTCGAACGCCTCGGGGCACAGGTCAGTGCGGCGAGCGTCGACATCACCGACGCCGATGCGGTGGCGGCCTGGCTGGCCGACCACGACCGCACCGGAGACCGGCCGGTCCGCGGAGTCATCCACGCCGCAGGCGCAGTCCACGACCAACTACTCGTCAATGTCAGCGAAGACGATTTCCTCAAAGTGCTGGGGCCCAAGGTCACCGGGACGCGGGCGCTGCACACCGCCTTCGCCGCCGAAGAACTCGACTTCTTCGTGATGTTCGGCTCCGCCGGGTCGGTCATCGCCTCACCCGGGCAGGGAAACTACGCCGCCGCCAACGCGTTTCTCGACGCGTTCGCTCATCAGAGGCAGGCACAGGGACTGCCGGCCCTCACCGTGGGGTGGGGGCCCTGGTCGGTGGGGATGGTCGAGGACCTCAACCTCGAAAACGTCTACGCCATGCGCGGAATCGAATTGATCACCCCGGCGACGGGCGCGTTGATCCTCGACCGCCTGATCAACCAGACCGCTCCGAACGTCATCGCCATCAGCGCCGACTGGAACCGTGCCCGCCAGCTTCTCGGCGGACACCTTCCCAAGATGTTCGCCGACCTCGACGCCGCCATCGCCTCGCCGGCGGAGGCCGGAGCGGACGGGTCGTTGCTCGACGTGCTGTCGAAGACCCCGGAAGCGGAGCGTCTCAACGTGATCACCGATCAGATCGAGCGCCTCGTAGCTGCGGTGTTCGACTGTGCGGTTACCGATTTCGCGAATGACGACATGCTCGACGACATCGGGCTGGACTCGATGATGGCGATGGACTTCAGGGTCAGGATCAACACCACGTTCTCGATCGACCTTCCGGTGCTGGAGATTCTCAAGGGCGTCAGCGTCGACTCGCTGGCCGCCCGGGTGCTCGACGAACTGCGCACAATCCACGGTGAGGCACCCGCCGCGGCAGCCGCGCCCCCGACCGAGCCGCCCATGGGCGATGACGTCGATCGGTTGATCGACGATATGTCAGAAGCCGATCTGCGCGAACTCCTCACCGAACTCGAAGGCGGCGCTGCGCCGTGACCGAGGCGGCTTCGACGGCGGTGCACGTGCGGGGACTCGACAAGGCCTACGGACCGACCCAGGCCGTTGCAAACCTCGACCTCGACGTCGCCTCCGGCGAGGTCTTCGCCATCCTCGGTCCCAACGGCGCAGGCAAGTCCACCACGATAGAGATCCTGGAGGGCAACAGAACTCGCGACGCCGGGCTTGTGCAAGTACTGGGTGAGGACCCCGGGACGGCGGGACGAAGCTGGCGGGCCAGGATCGGCATCGTGCTGCAGGAGGTCAGCGACGCCGGGATGCTGTCGGTGCACGAGACCGTGCAGATGTTCGCGAGCTGTTACGGCACCGCTCGAGAACCCGCCGACGTGCTCGAGCTCGTCGGCCTGGACGCCGTCGCGGACTCCCGGGTGCGGGCGCTGTCCGGCGGTCAACGCCGCCGCCTCGACGTCGCGCTCGGCATCATCGGCAAGCCCGAACTGCTGTTCCTGGACGAACCCACAACGGGTTTCGACCCCGAAGCGCGGCGGCAGTTCTGGCAGCTGATCAAGTTGCTGGCCGCCGACGGCACCACGATCGTGCTGACCACCCACTACCTCGAAGAGGCCGCCGCTCTGGCCGACCGTGTCGCGGTGATCGCGGACGGCAGGGTGGTGGCCGTCGACTCGCCGACGCGATTGACCGAGCACGTCAGCTCGGCGGCCACGGTGCGATGGATGGAGGGCGGTCAAATCCGGGTGGAGACAACGGATTTCCCGACTGAGTTCGTCCGTCGACACAGCAGGGATGGTGCGGAACTGGCGCAGCTGACGATCAGTAGGCCGACACTCGAAGACGCGTACCTCCACCTGATCGGCCAGCCATGACCGATATCGAACACGTCATCGTCCCATCGCCGCCGCGACACCGCGCCACCGCACGAGCTGCGCTCCCGTCGCCGCTGCGCATCGGGTTGTCGCGGGTCGTTCCCGAACTGAAGATGTTCTACCGGCGGCCCGAACAGGTGGTGCTGACGTTCTCCATGCCCGCGGTGATCTGCCTGCTGCTGGGTTCGATCTTCTCCGCGGAACTGCCCGGGAGTCAGACCAGCACCGGTGCGGTGATCGCGGCGAGCATGCTCGCCTACGGCATCCTGTCGACGTCGTTTGTCAACCTCGGCACCAGCATCGCCGCCGACCGCGACACCGGCGCGTTGCGGCGGCTTCGGGGTACGCCGACAACGGCGTCGTCGTACTTCGTCGGCAAGATCGTGCTCGTCGCGGTGGTCAGCCTCGCCGAGGCCGTCCTGCTGCTGGGGGTGGGGGTGCTGGTCTTCGGACTGCGCCTGCCGACCGACGCCTACGGGTGGTTCACGCTCGCGTGGGTATCGGTCCTGGGCATCGTCAGCTGTTCACTGCTGGGCATCTTCATCAGCAACCTGGCGAGCAACGCCGTGTCCGCCGCTGTCATCACCAATGGCCCATCGGTTGCGCTGCAGTTCGTTTCGGGCACGTACGTGCCACTTATGATCCTGCCGGCGTGGATGCTGGTGATCGGCTCCCTCTTCCCGGTCAAGTGGATGGCCCAAGGTTTCCGGTCGGTGCTGCTGCCCGCCGAGATGGTCGCGTTCGAACCGGCAGGCAGCTGGGAGCACTGGCGCATCTTCGTCGTGTTGGCGGCGTGGAGCATCGCCGGGCTGATCGGCTGCCTTGCGTTGTTCCGGTGGTCGGACCGGACCTGATGCCGCCGGCCTAGGGTCCGTCGGCCAACCACTTGCGCACGAGTTCACCGTCGTGTGCCTCGACCGATCGCAGCTCGGTCAGCGTCGGATGACCGGCGTCCAGCAGCGCGCTGTCGGTGTCCTCCTCCGGATCATCTGGTACCTCCACCTCGCTCAGGCGCACACCGCCGTCGCGGACCTCTTCGACGCGCGTCTGCACCGCCCCGCCCCGGGCCAGCCGCGCGTGGCGGAGCGGACCGACCTCGTCGGCGGGCCGGTCGGGGACGTTCAGTGACAGGACGGTGCCGTCGGGTGCGTCGAGCAACAGTTCCAGCACCGGCGCCAGCAGACCTGCGGCGGTCTCCCAGTACCGCTCGCCCGTGGGATGCAGCGCGACGTCCAGCGACACCGCCAGGGCGCGGGTGTCGCTGATCTTCGCGGTGAGCGCCGCACCGATCGTGCCGGAGTGCAGGATGGCCCGGCCGACGTTGGCGCCGTGGTTGATTCCGGACAGCACGAGGTCCGGTCGCGGGTCGAACCAGCCGTTGAGTGCGGCGGCGACGATGTGTCCGGGCTGGGCCTGCACCGCCCACGCCTCGACACCGTCGAGGGCGGGTATTTCTCGGGGCTCTACCACCGTTCGGCCGTCGCGGCGCACGGCGCTCAGCGCGGCGCTCGCCCCGCTGGCCTGCTCGGCGGGGGCGGCGACGATCACCTCCAGCCCGGCGTCGAGCGCCGCATTCGCCAGCGCATGCAGGCCGGGCGAGTCGATCCCGTCGTCGTTGGTCACCAGTGCGCGCGGCACGCGTCAACCTCCTCCAGTGCGATGCCCGCTACTTCAACGGGCGCAACTCCACCCGTTCGGCGAGCGTCTCCACGGCGCGCGCACCGCCGGTGCCCAGCCCGTGCCGCACGACGTTGAGCGCACCGCACGCCGCCCCGATCTGCAGAGCCTCCCGCAGCGGCCGGCCGCTGGTCAGCGCGGCGACGATGCCCGCGGTCATCGAGTCTCCGGCACCCGCCGAATCGGCCGGTTCCAACGTGGGCATCGTGATCTCCACGACGTCGTCGTCGTCGTCCTCACCGAGCAGGGCCAGGGCAGGAGCGTCGCCGGAGCGGGACACGACGACGATGTTCGCACCTTCGTCACGCATCTTGTGCATGGCGGCGACCAGATCCTTCGCGTCCTCCGATTTCGCCCGGCCGTCGTCGAGCAGCTCTTCGTGGCTGACCTTGATGAGGTCCGGTCCGCCGGCGAGCACCGCCTCAAGCCGCTCACCGGACAGGTCCGCCGCCACCTTGCAGCCGTTGGCGCCGAGATCAGTGGACAGGCGGCGGTACAGGTCGGCGGGCAGTACATCGTCTTCCTGCGGGCCCGACAGCAGCACCCGGCCATGCGTCAAACCCTCGGTGAGGGTGAGCTCGTAGAGGGAGTCCAGTTCGTGGCGGTCGAGCGGGCTGCCTTCAGCCTCCGCGATCACCTCGCGGCCGCCGGATCGGCGGTCGTGCACGTACGCTCCGTTGCGCGCGCTGACCGGCACGGTCTGCACGGTGATGTTCGGTGCGGGCAGAAGGTGGCCGAGGACGTCGCCCGTTTCGCCGCCGAGCGCCGAGCACAACACGACCGGCACGCCGAGCGAGGACATCATGCGTGACTGCCAGACACCCTGGCCTCCGGCGTGGACGTGGATGTCGGCCTCACCGGAGCGGTTCTCGACCGTCACGGTGAGCACGGGCAGCGGGGCGAAGATGACGACGGCGGAGCCGCCGTCGGATTTGTCGCCGCGAGATTCCCTGTCTGTCATGGGTTGCGGAGTACCCATCCGCGCCGCGGACTACCCGACGGCCTCGCCAAGGGCTGGTGCCGACCAATGCCGAGCGGGCCGCGACTAGAGTCCGTGGGCATGTCACTGGCAGCGCAGTTGTGGACGGAGAACGCCGATGTGGTGGCCGAGGTGCTCGCCAACCCGTTCGTTCGGGGAATCGGAGACGGCTCGCTGGATCGAGATCTGTTCGCCGGCTACATCGCGCAGGATGCGTTCTTCCTCGAATCGTTCGCTCGTGCATACGGTCTGGCGCTTTCCAGGAGTCCGGATACCGCCACCCTGTTGACCTTCGCCGATCTGCTCGCAGGCGTGCGCGAAGAGCTCGGGTTGCACGCGTCCTATGCCGCGTCGTGGGGGATCGACATGGCGGGCGTCGAACCCGCTGCGGCGACGCTGGCCTACACCGAGTTCCTGCTGGCCACCGCCGCCACCGCCGACGTCGGCGTGGTGTGCGCGGCGATGACGCCGTGCATGCGGCTGTACGCGCACGTCGGGGTCACGCTCGACGCCGACACCGCGGGCCCGTATGCGCAGTGGGTGCAGACGTACGCCGATCCGGGTTTCGACGAGGTGGCCTCACTGTTGGAGCGGCTGCTCGATCGGCAGGCCGTCGATGTGTCCGCCGCCCGGGTTGCCTACCGGCGCGCGATGCGGCTGGAGTTGGCGTTCTTCGACGCGGCCTTGAAGCGCGGGGATCAGACGTAGCGCGGGCGACCGGCCAGCGCACCGAGCGCGATCTGCACCACGTAGACACCGAGGAACATCATCCACGGCACCGTCCACCCGTGTGTGAGGTCGTGCAGCAACCCGAACAGGAACGGGCCCACGCCCGCGATCAAATAGCCGAATCCCTGTGCCATACCGGACAATTGCGCGGTGTCCTCGGCGTTTCGGGCCCGCAGTGCGATGACGGCGAGCGCCAGGGCGAACACACCCATACCGACTCCGATCAGCACGCTCCACAGCAACGGCTGCGCGCCGGGGGCGAGCATCAGGCCGACCGTGCCGACCAGGCCCACGGCGCCCAGACCCACGATCCATGCGCTCTGTCCGCGGCTGCGCGCGGCCAGCGGCGCGATCACCAACGCGATAGGCACACCGACCAGCGATGTGACCCCGACGAGCAGACCGGCCTGGGTCTTGTCGACGCCGTTGTCGATGAAAACCTCTGGCAGCCAACCCATCACGATATACGCCATCAGCGACTGGCAGCCGAAGAACAGCGTCACCGTCCACGCCAACCGGTTTCGCAGCAGTGAGCGTCTGCCCCCGGCGGGGGCGGTGTTCGCCGCCCACGTGCCTGCGTGTCGTCGCGACGTGGGCAGCCACGCCACGAGCGCGACGAAGGAAACCGCCGCCCACGCCGCGAGCGCGGCGCGCCACCCTCCCAGCGGGTCCTCGAGCCCGGGAGTCACCGCCGACCCCAACGCACCACCGCCTTGCAGTGCAGCGGTGTAGATCCCGGTCATCAGCCCGACCCGCGCGGGGAACGACCCCTTGATCACCACGGGGATCAACACGTTGGCCAACGCGATCCCCGCGCAGGCGATCAACGTCGCGGCGATCACGGTGTGGGGACCGCCGACGGTGCGGGCGAGCAGACCAACGGTGAGCGCAACCAACGCGGCGGAGATGGTGCGACCGAGCCCGATGCGCGCGGCGAGCCGGGGCGCGGTGAGCCCCGCGACCGCGAAACACAATGCGGGGACCGTGGTGAGGAGACCGGCCCACGTCGCTGAGACGCCGAGTTCTGCGCGCATCTCCCCGAGCAGGGGGGCCACACTGGTCACGGCCGGGCGCAGGTTGAGCGCGGTCAAAATCACGGCAAGCGCGAGCAACGCACCGCCAGCGACCACCGAAATGGGGGCGCGGTCAGCCTCGGCGGAGTCCTCGACGCCCACGTTGAGCTGCGTCGGCGACAGGTCTGCTTCATCATCCCGCCGCCCGACACGCATCCTGCTAATCTGCCATACATCCCATGATTGGTTGAAAGGATGTCCCTGTGCCGTTGGTCACCGCGCGCCGGTCGGGCCTCGTCGACCAGGTCATCGAGCAGTTGCGGGACTCGGTCGCGCGCGGCGAATGGCCGGTCGGGGAGCGCATACCCAATGAGACGGTCCTGGTCACGTCGCTGGGCGTCGGCCGCAACACCGTGCGCGAGGCCGTCAGGGCGCTGGCCCACGCCGGCATCCTCGAGGTGCGGCAGGGTGACGGCACCTATGTCCGGGCCACCAGTGAGGTGTCGGGTGCGCTGCGCCGGCTCTGCGGCGCCGAGTGGCGCGACGTGCTTGCGGTCCGGCGCGCGCTGGAGGTCGAGGGCGCCAGGGCCGCGGCGCGCCGCCGAACCGAGGACGATCTGGGCGAGCTGCGCGCATTGTTGGCGCGTCGAGACGCCTGTCTGGCCGACGGGGACACCGACGAATTCGCCCGCGCCGACGCCGAATTTCACCTCGCGGTGGTCCGCAGTTCGCACAACGCGACGCTGACGGAGCTGTATCGGGGATTGATGGAAGCCATCGCCGCCAGCGTCGCCAGCGGCCAGGACGCGGCCGTGGAGGTCGTCGATCACGGTGTGCTGCTTGACCACATCGCCGCCGGTGACGCCGACCGGGCCGCGCGGACCGCAGCGGAGATCATCGACGGGGTGCTCGCCGGCCTTCCTGCAACCGACTGCTGATCTCGGGCCTCATTCCTTGTCGGCGGATCGTGGCCTGCTGCCCAAGGCGACGACCAGAGCGGCCGCCGTCAACGACAGCGTGCCGACCACCCACAGCGCGACCTTGCTGTTACCGGTCAGGTCAGTGAGCCAGCCGGTGATGTAGGGGCCACCGAACCCGCTCAGGTTTCCCAGCGAGTTGATCAGTGCGATACCGCCGGCGGCGGCCGCTCCGGTGAGGAAAGACGATGGCAGAGACCAGAACACGGGTAACGCGCACATGACGGCACACGTGCACAGCGTGACGGCCAGCATCGCAAGGTAGACGTCGGTCATGTACAGGGCTGCCGGGATGGTGACACCGCCCACGATCGCCGGGATCGCGACGTGCCAGACTCGCTCGCCGGTCCGGTCCGAGTGCCAGGCCCATGGCACCATCACGATCGCGGCCACGGCATACGGAATCGACGTGACCAGTCCGCGCTGGATGACCCCCAGATGTACGCCGTACTCCTCCTGGAAGCCGGCGACGATGGTGGGCAGGAAGAACCCGACCGCGTACAGCCCGTAGGTGATCCCGAAGTAGATGAACGCCAGGGCCAGAATGCGCGGATGGGTCAGCGCGTTCTTCAGCGGCCAGTGACCACTGCGCTCGGCAGCGGCCCGCTCCTGGTTCAATGTCGTTTGCAGCCAATCCTTTTCGTCGTTATGCAGCCAGCCCGCGGTACCGGGCCGATCAGTGAGATAGAACCAGCAGATCACGCCCAGTATGACCGCGGGAAGCCCCTCGACCAGGAACATGAAACGCCAGCCGGCCAACCCGAAGAAGCCGTGTCCCCAGTCGATGATCAACGACGAGATCGTCGATCCGACCGCGGTCGAGACGGGTACGGCGACCATGAACAGCGAAACCGCCCTCGACCGCTGCTTCTCGGGGAACCAGAACGTGAGGTACAAGATGATGCCGGGGAAAAAGCCGGCCTCGGCCACGCCGAGAAGGAAGCGCAGGACGATCAACGTCTGCGCATTCGGTACGAAAGCGATTGCCGCGCTGATGATTCCCCAACTCACCATGATCCGCGCCAGCCAACGCCGGCCGCCGAACTTGTTCAGGGCGATGTTGCTGGGCACTTCGAGCAACAGGTAGCCGAGGAAGAAGATCCCCGAGGCGAAGCCGAACGTCTTGGCGCTCATCGCGAGGTCGTCGTTCATGCCGTTGGGTCCGGCGAACGCGATGTTGACCCGGTCGAGATAGTTGACGACGTAGAGCAAGAAGAGGAACGGGATGAGGCGCCAGGTGACCTTGGTCAGCGTCCTGTCTTCGACGGCGCGATCCGGCAGGTAAGTGCTCACAAGTGTTCCTCCGGATCCCGGCGCCGCGGGCGAGTAGCGCGCTCACTCGGAGGCTAACGAGTCGGTTTCCGTGGCGGTTGAACTCGTCAGCTTTCGTCCCGGGCACGGCTACTGTGAGGTCTCGATGCTCGACATCACCAATTGCAGATACGGGCGGTAGAGGTCTTCGCCGTCCAGATGGCTGTCCAGGGTGATCCCGTCATTGGCGGCCAGGATAACTCGGGCCAGCGTCTCGGCCTCCATGGTCATGGTCCCGCCGATGCGGGCGACGTTCTTGCTGATGAAATCGCCAAGCGCACGAATCGTTTCGAGCCGCTGAGCGGCGACGCGTTCGAGAGCCTCGGGATTGCGCAGCAGGAACAGCTTCAACTCCAATCCCAGTGCCGCCCGGTCCGTTCCGCTGCTCAGCTGACGCCACCGGTCGGCCAACTCGTCGACATCGACGTCATCGAGGCGATGGAACGACATCATCACCTCGATGAACCCGTCGAGGAAGCGTTGCCGCTGACGGTCCACGACCGCCAGGAACAGCTTTTCCTTGGCGCCGAACTGCGAGTAGATGGCGCCGCGAGTGAATCCGGCGGCGTCGGCGATCTCCTCCAACGCAGCACCGGTCAGACCCTTGCGGGCAAAGACCTCCTCCGCGGCGTCCAACAGGATCTGCCGGGTGTGCTCGGCACGCCGCTCTTTCGTCCACCGCTCGGCCACGGGGTCATCCTCCCACCAAGTCGGGCGAGGGAGACCGCGCAACCGACTCGACAGCGTGGATTCGCGAGTCGAGCCAGACGTCGACGAGGAGATCTGCATCGACGACCTCGTTCGACCAGAACTCTTCCGATGGCTCGACGTGAGTGGCAAGTCCAGCGGCGTGGAGTGCATGGGCTTTGAATCTTCGGGCCGCGGGGCTCAGCTCATGGCGGACGGGGTACACGGGCCCAGCCGGTTCGCAGTTGACGCGCGGTCCCCAGAACAGAAGCTGTGAACCCGGCTCGGCCCGGTTTAGCGGCACCCCTGCAGGGCGCCGGTCCACAAAAAGTGAATCGGCAGGCATGATTCGGGTGCGGACCACCCGACCCGACTTCGCCGGTATTTCCTCGGGCTCCCCAGGGGATTGGGTGTGGGTTCCGAGGATGGTCAACGCTGTTGAGTCAGCCGAGTCATTGGTGACAACGACGACCCGCCATCCCGCACGAACGCGGTCGAACATCAGTCCGCCGGCGTGGCGCACCGCGTCGGCGACGGTGGCGCTGACTACGTCAAGTCGGTAGTTGCTCACGTCCCAGCCTCCTTGGTCGCTCCCGAGGTGTGATCCCGACCACCTTTATACATGGTTGTATCTCCAATACGTTCGTGTATATGGTGAATCACGTCACATGCGGTGGCCGCTCGGATTCATGCCACAGCCAAGACGGGGCCGTCGAAGCCCCGTCGGGCATCGGATACCGGCACCCCGCGTGCTCTCGCCGAATGAGGAGGACTCCCTTGATGCCAGCGACGCGACCAGGAGAATGGCTCGACCCGGACTCCGGGCTGGGTCTCGGACTGGAAGACATCCAGCCGGACACGTTCAACACGACGATCAGCACCGACCGCTACACCTGTCCCGCCTACGCCGCGGGTGAGCGGGAGGCGATCTGGATGCGGGCGTGGCAGATCGCGGGACGCGTCGAAGATCTGCCGAAACCCGGCGACTGGAAAAAGTACGAGATCATGGATCAGTCGTTCATCATCGTGCGCGGAAAGGACGAGAGACTCCGCGGTTTCGTCAACGCGTGCAGGCACCGCGGCAACGCGCTGTGCATCGCCGAGACCGGAAACGCCAAGCGCGGCTTCCTGTGTCAGTACCACCTCTGGTCGTATGACCTCGAGGGCAGGCTCAAGGGATTGCTGCGGGAGAACCTCGCCGGGCCGATCGACAAGACCGAGAACTCCCTGCTTTCGGTGTCGGTCGACACCTTCGCCGGCTTCGTCTTCCTCAACCCCGATCCCGAGGCGCAGCCGCTGCGGGAGTACCTGGGCGAGGACGTGGTCACGTTGCTCGAGCCCTACAACATCGACAAGTTCACCACCGTCATGGATGTCACAGAGGCCATCGAGTGCAACTGGAAGGTCGTGATGGACGCCTTCGAGGAGGGCTACCACATCAACGGCATCCATCCCCAGTTGTTGCAGGTGCTGCACATCAATCCCAGGACGGCGCGTTATCGGTTCTTCGAAAACCACAGTGTCGCAATGGCGCCGTTCGAGGTCACCGGTGCCAGCGCACAGGAGCAGGTCGAAGGAATGCTGGCGCTGCCGGAGACCTTCCCGGGGACCGTCGCGGTGATCCCGCGGTTCCAGGAACTCCTCGCGCCATATCAGGACGAGGACGGAAAGGTCACGTTCCCGGACGACGTCACCCCTCGCCTCCTGCTGCAACAGGCCACCCGAGAGGTGTTGACCGGCATGGGCCTCGACGTCAGCGGTCTGACAGACAGCCAGATGGTCGACAACCAGGGCTGGGTGCTGTTCCCCAACTACTTCATGACCGTTCGGGCGGGCGAATGCCACGTCATCATGTCGAGACCACACCCCGACGGTGACCCGAACCGCTGCATCTGGCATGTGGCCAGCTACATGTACGTGCCGGAGGAGTTCCGTGACGCCGTGCGCGCCGAGGCGATCGTGGTGGACACGCCCGGCAGCCACAAGTACTTCGAGGCGCTCCAGCAGGACTACGAGCAGATGCCGCGCCAGCAGAAGGGTCTGCGCAACGATCGCCTCGACCACATGTCGTTGGTCAAGGAGGAAGTCGTGATTGCGCACTTCCACTCGGTGATCGACCGCTATATGGCCGACGCCGCGAGCAAGTGACTTGCGGCAGCAACCCGGACCTGTTGAAAGAAGGAAGAATTGACGATCGCAGAGGTCCTTGCGACAGCGACGGGGCGGTCCCGGACCGTGCTCGAGTACAGCCAGATCACCAAGCGATTGGTCGACAGTGCCAAGCAGCCCGGCTTCACCGTCGAAAGCTGGGCACCGCTCGGAGAACTGATCGCCATCGACGAGTTCGTCCGCGTCGGTCCGTTCAAGGAGGTGATGGACTGGAACCAGTACACCGAGTTCCTGACGAACTGGGCCATGTCATCGGACTGGGACTGTTCGTTCCAAAGGATCACAGAGACAACGGATCTGGTGTTCCTCGAACTCGAAGAACGTAGCCGCATCGGTGACTTCAGCAGCGTGGTCAACACTGTGTCGGTCTACGAGTTCGACGCCGACGACAAGGTGCGGCGCATCGCCGTCTATCTACAGATGGAGATGTCCAGCGGCGCACCTATGCCTAGCTTCGACGACGGTGGGGCAGAGGGGTGACCAAGCCGGAGACAACGACCGGCGGCGTTGACCTGGACGCCGTGGACTTCTTCAACGACAACGAGTTATTGCACGACCCATACGATTACCTCGCCGCACTGCGCGAGGAGTGCCCGCTGCGCCGTGAACCCCACCACGACGTGGTCATGGTCACCGGGTACGACGAGGGTGTCGCCATCTACAACGACACCGCGCGGTTCTCGTCGTGTATCTCGGTCACCGGGCCATTCCCGGGGTTTCCTGTGCCGCTGGAAGATGACTTGGAAGAAGATCAGGTGTCCGAGCTGATCGCCCGGCACCGCGACGAGATGCCGTTCAGCGATCAGCTGCCGACCTTCGATCCGCCGGTGCACACCGCGCACCGTGCGTTGCTGTCGAGGATGCTCACCCCGAAGCGGCTCAAGGAGAACGAGGACTTCATGTGGCGGCTGGCCGACCGCCAACTCGGCCACGCGCTCACCGGTGGCCGCTGTGAATTCATCGCCGATTTCGCGTCGCCGTTCGCGATGCTGGTCATCGCCGATCTCCTAGGCGTCCCGGAGTCCGATCACGACGAGTTCCGCGATGCCCTGCTGACCTCAGCTGGCACGATCGGCAGCAGCGAAGGCGAGGAGATGCATCACTCGCCGTTGGAGTATCTCTACGGCAAGTTCAGTGAATACATCCAGAGCCGCCGGAATGAGCCACGCGACGATGTGCTGAACGGGATTGCCGCGGCGACGTTTCCGGACGGCAGCGTCCCAGAGGTGATCGACGCGGTGCGGGTCGCTGCGAACCTGTTCGCCGCCGGACAGGAGACGACGGTTCGGCTGTTGAGCGCTGCGGTGATGCTGATCGCGGAAGACGCTGAGCTGCAGGCGAAGCTGCGCGCGAACAGGGACCTGATCCCTGGCTTCATCGAAGAGGCGTTGCGTCTCGAAAGCCCTGTGCGTGGCGACTTTCGGATGTCGAAATGTCCCGTCACCGTCGGGGGGGTTGACCTGCCCGCCGGTACAACCGTCATGTTGCTGAACGCCGCGATGAACCGAGACCCGCGCAGGTTTCCCGAACCCGACACCTTCGACATCGGTCGGACGAACGCACGCAGCCATGTGGCGTTCGGTCGCGGTCCGCATGCCTGCCCGGGCGCCCCGCTGGCCCGTGCCGAAGGCCGCATCAGCCTCGAGCGACTCTTCGACCGAACCACCGACATCCGGATCGACGAAGAGAAGCACGGCCCCGCGGACAACCGCCGCTACTCCTACCTGCCGACCTTCATTCTGCGCGGGCTGACCCGCCTGCACATCGAGTTCTCATAGGGGTTCCCCGGACATGCCCTTCGAAGACACCACCGCCATCGTCACCGGCGGTGCCGCAGGTCTTGGCCTGGCCATCACCGAGGCGCTCGCTTCGCGTGGTGCAAAGGTCGCGATATTCGATATCACCGCCGACGAGATCGAAACACAAGTCGACCGCCTGCGTCGCGAAGGCGCGAAGGTCGCCGGCTATGTCGTGGACGTTTCGAACCGTGTCGCGGTAGAAACCGCCGTCGCGCAGGTTCGCGCGGACCTCGGCCCGGTGCTGATGCTGATCAACAACGCAGGCATCGAGCAGTTCGGCAAGTTCGCCGAGATCACCGACGAGCAGTGGGACCGCGTGATGGCGGTGAACCTGCGCGGACCGTTCATCTGCACCCAGGTCGTGCTGCCCGACATGCTCGACGCACAGTGGGGCCGGATCGTGAACATTTCATCTTCTAGTGCACAGGGTGGACAGTCCCGGATGGCGGCCTACGTCAGTTCCAAGGCCGGCGTGATCGGGTTCACCAAAAGCCTGGCGTTGGAGTTGGGCCCAAAAGGCATCACCGTCAACACGATTCCGCCCGGCATGGTGGTCACCCCGATGCTCGAAAAGGCGATTGCGGAGGGTCGGTTCACCGCATCGCTGGAGCATTTCGCCAAGATCACGCCGGTCCGGCGGGCGGGTAGACCCGAGGACATCGCCAACGCGGCGATCTTCTTGTGCCAAGACGAGTCCTCCTACATCACTGGTCAAATCATCCCTGTCAACGGGGGCCGGCGAACGTGAGTGGCACGGATGATTCGCGGCCGCTCCTCGCACCGCTGACTGCCGAGGAATGGGGAGACGACGAGTACTCCGCATTCGGTGCGTTGATGGGCTTGCCGGGCGAGAAGGTGCCGCGCGCCGGGTCGGGTCATGCCGCCGACCCACTCATGTTCGACATCATCGGGTTGCTCGCCCGCCACCCGAAGATGGCCCGGCGGTTCCTGACCTTCAACGGCTGGCTGCTCCAGCGCGGCGAATTGCCCCTGCGCCTACGCGAACTCGCGGTGCTGCGGGTGGCGATCACCCGGCGGTCCGCGTTCTTCTGGGGAGAGCACTTCAAGGTTGCGACGGAAGGCGGTGTCCCTGAGGAAGACCTCGCCCGCCTCGTCAAGGGCAACGACGGCTTCGCCGGTGCCGACCGGTTGGTGCTCGACGCCACCGACGAACTGCTCCGTCAAGGCCGCGCCGACGAATCGACGTGGCGGCGCCTCACCGAGGAACTCGGAACGCATCAGGCGATGGAACTCATCTTCGTCGTCGGCACCTACGCGATGTTGGCGATGGCGTTCGACACGTGGCATCTTGCCTCGCCCGCGGGCAGCGCGCCTCTACCCGATTCACCCGACAGTCCCACTGTGAGGACCCAGCTGTAGCCGGGCTCCGACACGACCGTCGCTGCGCACTGTCCGGGCTCATGGAAAGCCTGTGGGTTTCCGCCGGTGTCGGCCATCCGGGCCTCGTGCACGTTTCAAGTGGCCGTGCATGGGAAACCCGCCGCCGCGAGGAAGCCTGCCGTCGTCGATGACGGTTATCGGCACCGAACAGTCGCGATAGGGAGAGATCGATGGCGGATGACCGCGCACCCAAGGAAGCCGTTAAGGGCATGGTCGAGGAGGCCAAGGGCAAGGCCAAGGAAGCGGCCGGGACGCTGCTCGGCAACGAAGAACTCAAGCGCGAAGGCCAGGCTGAACAGCACAATCCGTCCTACATTCCCGGCGCGCCCGGTCCGGAGGCGCCGTCGGTCGACGAGCCGACGGCCTCGCGCGACCCGCTGCCGCCGAAGCCCGATCAGACGGCGCCCAAACTGCGGACCGCGACGGGCACTATCGCCGACGGACCACTGACCGCCCGCGGACAGCAGGGCGCGTACCTCACCACCGCACAAGGCGCGAGGCTGTACGACACCGACCACTCGCTGAAGGCCGGTGAGCGCGGGCCGACCCTGTTGCAGGACCATCACCTTCGCGAGAAGATCACGCACTTCGACCACGAACGCATCCCGGAGCGGGTGGTGCACGCCCGCGGCGCCGGCGCGCACGGTGTCTTCCGCGGCAATGGCGCCGCCGAGAAAATCTGCAAGGCACAGTTTTTGAAGTCCGGCGAGGAAACCGAGGTCTTCGTCCGCTTCTCGACGGTGCTCGGCAATCGCGGCTCGGCCGATACGGTGCGTGACACCCGCGGGTTCGCCACCAAGTTCTATACGCAGCAAGGCACCTTCGACCTCGTCGCCAACAACATCCCGGTGTTCTTCATCCAGGATGGCATCAAGTTCCCCGACGTCGTGCACGCCGCCAAGCCGCATCCGGACCGCGAGATCCCGCAGGCGCAAAGCGCACACGACACCTTCTGGGATTTCGTGTCGCTGCACACCGAAGCCCAGGCGCACACCATGTGGAACATGTCCGATCGCGGTATTCCGCGGTCGTACCGGATGATGGAGGGGTTCGGCGTGCACACGTTCCGGCTGATCGGGCCGGACGGATCGACGTCGCTGGTGAAGTTCCACTGGAAGCCGCGCCTCGGGGTGCACTCCCAGGTTTGGGAAGAAGCGCAGATCACCGCCGGGGTCGATCCCGACTTCCATCGACGCGACCTCGCCGACGCGATCGAGAAGGGCGTCTACCCGGAGTGGGACCTCGGGGTGCAGGTGTTCCCGGACACCCCGGAGCAGATGTTCGAGGGCATTGACCTCCTCGACCCGACGAAGATCGTGCCCGAGGAACTGGCGCCGGTGGAGGTCATCGGAACGATGCAGCTCAACCGCAACGTGACGAACTTCTTCGCCGAGACCGAGCAGGTCGCCTTTCATCCCGGCCATCTGGTGCCCGGTATCGACATCACCGACGACCCGCTGCTTCAGGCGCGGCTGTTCTCATACCTCGACACGCAGATCACCCGGCTGGCGGGTCCGAACTTCAGCCACATCCCGATCAACCGCCCGCACGCTCCGGTCAACGACATGTTCCGCGACGGGTTCCACCAGCACGGTGTGCATCCCGGCGTGGCTCCGTACAAGCCGAACTCCCTCGACGGCGGCTGCCCGTTCCTCGCTGGAGCGGACACCGGCGCGTTCATCGAGGTGCCCACCGTCGTTCCCGAATCGACGAAACGGCGCGACGCACCGGCCACCTACGACGACCACTTCAGCCAGGTGACCTTGTTCTACCGCAGCCTGAGTGCGGCCGAACAGGAGCACGTCGCCGAGGCGTACACGTTCGAACTCGGCAAGTGCTACGAGCAGGCGATCAAGGAGCGCCAACTGGTGGCGCTGGCGAACATCGACCCGGACCTGTGCGCGACGGTGGCCGAGGGGTTGGGCCTCGCGGCGCCTGCCCCCACGGTCGTCCCCGCGGACCCTGAGGTGCTCAGTCCCGCGTTGTCGCAAGTCGGACAGGAGTGGCCCGTCGAGGGCCGCCAGATCGGCATCCTCACGGGTCCGGAGTCCGACCTCGCCGGCGTCGCGGCCGCTGTCATGGCGATCGCGAACGCCAAGAACGTGCCGTTCGTGGTCGCCACGCACGGCGGCACCCTCGAGCACGACGGCGGCGCCATCCCGGTGTCGCGCACCTATGCGACCGCCCGCTCGGTGGAGTTCGACGCGATTCTCATCGCGGGATCGCCGGCGAACGCCAAGGCGAAGACGATCGTCGACGAAATGTACCGGCACCATAAGGCGATCGCGATGTTGCCGGAAGGAACTGAGCTTGCTGGCACCGTAGCGGTTCCGACCGACGGGCCCGGGCTGTTCTCCGGTTCCGATACGGCGACGCTGGTTCAGTCACTGCTCAATGCGCTCGGCCAACACCGGGTGTGGGATCGGGTGGTCCTGCCCTGACGGTTTCGCGTAGCCGGCCGCGACCCTGAAGGAGGTTTGCTGAAAGCGCCCCGGGCGCATCGTCGCGGGCATACCATCGACCTGCCTGACGAATGGGATCCGTCGATGGTGGAAACACCCGATCCGATGGAGGTTCGACATGTTTCCCGTGATGCGTCTCGGGGTCGGAGTCGCCACCCTCGCAGTCGTCCTGGCCGCACCCGCCGGAGCGACCGAGGACGAGTTCCTGCGCGAGCTCCAATCCCGGTATTCCTTCCTGACGTCCGAAGAGCTGCTCACACAGGGCTACCGGGCCTGCGCGGCCAGCAGCGTCGGTGTGCTGGCGCCGGATATGGTCAACATGATCAGCGCGGACCTCGGCATCTCGACCGGCGCGGCGATGGACATCGTCAGCCGCGCGCTACTCCGGCTCTGCTGAAACGCGCGGTCCCGCGTCACCGCACCAGGGTGGCTCCACCGTCGAGGCGGATCTGTTGTCCGGTCATGAACCGTGATTCGTCGGCGAGCAGATAGAGGGCGGCGTAGGCGGATTCCCATACGCTGCCGCGGCCCATTTTCAGCTTGACGACCTCGCTGTGCCTTTCGGTCGCCTCGTCGGCGTTCAATCCGAACAACGATTGCGACTCCCGGTTGGCCAGTACGGAGTCGATGGGACCCAACATCAATGTGTTGACCCGGATTCCGGCTTCGGCGAACTGGACGGCGGCCAGTTCGGTGATGTGGTTCAGACCGCTTTTGCCCAGTGCGTAGGGCATGATGCCGATGTTCAGCCCGAGCTCGTTCTTGACGCTGGCGATCGACGAGATGTTGACGATGCTCCCGGTGGTGTCGCCGGGATTCTTCTCCATGCATTGGGCGGCAAAGAGATTGCAGTGGTAGCAGCCGAGCATGTTGACGTTGATGCCGTAGTTGAAGTTCTCGACGGTCATCGAGTTCGAGTCGAAATCGAACGGGGGATTGGTGGCCGCGCTGTAGACCATCCCGTCTACGCGGCCGCTGGTCGCCATCGCCGTGTCGAAGATGTTCTGGCAGTCACCTTTGTCGGCGACGTCGGCTTCGACGGCGTAGGCGCGACCGCCTTCTGCGGTGATCATCTCGACCGTCTCCTGCATCGCCGCGGGGTTGAGGTCGACAGCCACGATCTCTGCGCCGTGGCGCGCGGCCAGAATCGAGATGGCGCGTCCGTTCCCCATGCCGGGGCCTGCGCTCTGCCCCGCACCCACGACCACGACGACCTTGCCGGACAGGTCGAACGCCGTGCGATCTGGGCGATCGAAATCAGTTGACATGGTTCTCCTCTTTTGCGCGGCGCTCGCGACAGCTTCCGTAAGCCTTAGGTTTCCTGACCAAGCGTAAAGCTAGCCCCTGACCAACCGTACAGCACACTCCTGTACGGTTGGTCAGCTAGAGTGGGCGGCTGTAAGCAGTCCGACAGAGAGACCCGTGTGAGTGACCATCCGACGGAAACCGGCGGCCCGACCCGGCAACGGCTCATCGACGTAGCGATCGAGCTGTTCAAGCGGCACAGCGTCGCAGGCACATCGCTACAGATGATCTCTGACGAGCTCGGGCTCACCAAGTCCGCGATCTACCACCACTTCCGAACCCGTGACGAACTGTTGAGCGCCGTGATGGAACCGGTTGTGCACGAGGTGGCCGCACTCGTCGAAGCAGCCGAGGCGCACCGCGGTCCGCGCGCTCGCGCCGACCACATGCTCGTCGGTTACGCCGCGATCGCCGCCTCGAACCGCGAACTCCTGCCCCTGCTCACCGGCGACCCCGGAGTCACCGAGTTGTTGCGCGCACGCGCCGAATGGCGCGAGGTGGTCGAGCGGCAGATGGCGTTGCTCGCCGGCGTCGAACCCGGTCTCGGGGGCCAGGTGAAGGCCGCGGTCCTGATGTCCGGGATCGCCTCCGCGGCCGGCCTCGACTACGGCGACATCCCCGACGAGGCACTGCGCGAGAAGCTGATCGCTGCCGGTCGCCGCACCCTCGGATTGCGTAGGCCGCAGGGGCGCGACGCGCGGGCCGACAGCTGAGCCGCGCCGAGCCTCAGCGGAAGCGGATGTTCATCGTCGCCAGGCCGAAGATCTTCTTCCCCGCGGATCGCGCCGCCACCACGATCACACCCGATCGGGTCGCGGGATCCAGCGACTTGATCCTCCCGGTGAACTCGATGTCGGCGCCTTCCTCGGCGGAGACGATCGCGGGTGCGGACAGCCGCACCGCGTAGCGGGTCACCGCGCCCGGGTCACCGGACCAGGCCGAGACGAATCCGGCACCGAGGCCCATGGTGAGCATGCCGTGGGCGATGACGTCGGGAAGCCCGGCCAGCTTGGCGATGTCCTCGTCCCAGTGGATCGGGTTGGCGTCCCCGGCGACGCCGGCGTAGTTGACCAGATCCCCGCGGGACAACCGGGTATGGCGCACCGGGAGCTCGTCGCCGACCTTCACCTCGTCGAACGACGGTGTCCCCGGTGGGCGGTCCGAACCGTCGGCGATCCGGGCCTCGCCCTCGGGCCGGACAGTCTTGTGGTATTCACCATCCAAGGTGCCGATCCCGGAGAAGTCGACGTCGTGCATCATCGCCTTTTGTACTGCCGTCTTCACTTCCGGGTCGAGGTCTTCGGCGGTGACGCCGACCACGGTGGTGTGCAGCGTGTGGACCCGCTCGCCGGCCATATCGGTAAAGGTGTTGGTGACGGTGATCATGTCCCTGCCGGCGATCCTGCGCACCGATGTCAGCTCGACGTCGACATTCAGTTCGTCACCGGCAACGATCGGGCGGTGCTGCTCGAAGACTTCCTCAGTCTGCAGGTAAGTGTCGTAACCGACCACGACCTGCTCGAACATTTGGCGATTGCAGGACATACCCGGCGCCGACGTGAACGTCAGCGGTGCCACCAGACCCGGATATCCCAGCTCAGCGGCGGCTGCCACGTCCCAGTGCGCGGGGTGGTAGTCCTGCACCGCGCGGGCGTACTCGCGCACCTTCTCGCGGCCGACGAGATAGGGGTCGGCCATCCGGTACCAATGGCCGACCCGCGCTTCGATAGCCGACGTCTCAGGTGCTGCGGTCATAGATCTGCTCATCATTTCTGCCGGTTTGTCGGTAAGGCCGACCCCAGCACACTAACGCGCGCAAACCTCGAGCCCTCGCCGAGCATGGCCGCAGGCTGCACGGTCGGTTACCAGGGCCGGATTGGCGGGGCCGACCGTGAGCCATTAATTTCCCTGGGGTGATGTCCTCAGCTGTTCGCGCCGTCTCGCGAATGACCGCACCCGTCGTCACCCTGGTGGTCGTCGCCTCAGCGGGGCTCCTCGCCGGCCCGGTATCGCCGGGTCCGGCGCCGACGGTGCGGTTGGCCAGCGAGGGCAACCCGTTGGCGGGCAAGCCCTTCTACGTCAACCCGACGTCCAAGGCGATGCGCGCCGCGCAAGCTGCGGACCCGCCCAGCCCCGAACTGTCCGCGGTCGCCAACACCCCGCAGGCCTACTGGCTGGTGCCGGGTTCGTCGGCGTCGACGGTGGCGAAGTATGCGGGCGATGCGCAGGCCGCCGGTGCCCTACCGGTGTTCGCCATCTACGGGATTCCCCACCGCGACTGCGGAAGTTTCGCCGCGGGAGGCCACGGATCCGGTGAGGCGTATCGCCAGTGGATCGACGGCATCGCCGCCGACATCGGCCCGGTGCCCGCGGCGGTCATCGTGGAACCCGACGCGCTCGCCATGGCCGACTGCCTGTCCGGGGATCAGCGTCAGGAACGCTTCGACCTGATCCGCTACGCAGTGGACACCTTGACCCGTAACCCGTCGACCGCGGTGTACGTCGACGCGGGCCACCTGCGCTGGCACAGCGCGGAGGAGATGGCGTCTCGGCTCAACCAGGCCGGTGTCGCCGGGGCGCGGGGGTTCAGCCTCAACGTCGCGAACTTCTTCACCACCGAAGATGAAATCGGTTACGGCGAAGCGATCTCGGGCCTGACGAACGGCAAGCACTACGTGATCGACACCTCCCGCAACGGGAACGGTCCGGCCGAGGGCGAGCTCTACTGGTGCAACCCCAGCGGACGGGCCCTCGGTGTCGCGCCCACCACGGCCACCGCGGGTCCGCACGCCGACGCCTACCTGTGGATCAAGCGACCCGGCGAATCCGACGGGACATGCGGCAAGGGCGACCCGCCCGCCGGTGACTTCGTCAACCAGTACGTGATCGAGTTGGCGCGCAGCGCGGGCCGCTGACACGTTTGAGCGCTGACACCGAAGGAAATGGATTGATCATGCCCACGCCACGAACGTCGCCGACGTGCGCGTCGATCCTGATGGTCAGCCTGATGGCACTGACCGGTTGCGCCGCGCTCGAGAACAAGGAGACCCACAGTACGGCGACGGCAGAGTCCGGCACCCAGACGCCGTTGGCCGCACCGCGCACCGAGCCGCGTACCCCGGCGCCGAATCCGCCCCCGTCGGTCGATCGGAAGCTGCCGATAGGGGACGTCTCGCTCGGGATCGACGACCGCGGTGACCTGGGGCAGATCATCGTCGACAGCACCGGCCGCACGCTGTACGTCTTCTCCCAGGACGCTCCGAACGAACCGACCTGCTACGGCGAATGCGCCGACACCTGGCTGCCGCTGTTGGCGGATGCCGATCCGGCCGGCGGTGTCGGTATCGACGTGGCATCGGCCAGGACGGTGCCGCGTCGCGACGGCCGCGAGCAGGTGACGTACCGCGGCCATCCCCTCTACCGGTATGCGGGCGATCAGACCGACAGGGACGCCAACGGGCAGGGACTCGACATGTTCGGCGGGGAATGGCATGTGCTGACCAAGTTCGGTGAACCGCTGGCCTGAGGAATAGCCGCGTCGTTCGCCGGCGTTGGCATGCGCATCGACGGAAGCGAGAGCGGCATGGACTTCGGGATTTCGACCTTCGTCAATGACGACACGATCGACACCGTGTCGTTGGCCCGCGCCATCGAGGAGCGGGGCTTTCACGCACTCGTGGTCGCCGAGCACACCCATATCCCGGCCAGCAGGCAGTCGCCGTATCCGATGGGCGGGGACCTGCCGAAGGTCTACTACCGGACCCTGGATCCGTTCGTGACCCTGGCCGCGGCGGCGGCGGTGACCACGACGATCCAGCTGGTCACCGGGATTGCGCTGCTGATCCAGCGCGATCCGATCACCACCGCCAAGGAAGCGGCCAGTATCGACGTGATCTCGGACGGCCGGTTCGTGTTCGGTGTGGGCGCGGGGTGGAACATCGAGGAGTTGCGCCACCACGGCACCGACCCCAAGACCCGCGGTGCGCTGCTGGACGAACGTATCGAGGCGATCAAAGCGCTGTGGACCGAGGAACCCGCCGAGTATCACGGGCGCTTCGTCGACTTCGACTCCTCGTTCCTGCGTCCGAAGCCGGTGCAGAAACCGCATCCGCCCATCGTGGTCGGCGGCGACTCCGATGCCACGGTCAAGCGGGTGATCCGTCATAAAGCAGGCTGGATCTCCAATCCACTGCCGGTCGAGAGGCTGGCCAAACGCATCGACCAGATGCGCGAGGGTGCGGGCCATGACGTCCCGTTGACGACGTTCGGAACGCCTGCGAATCCGGACTACTGGCGCGCGCTCGAGGACCTCGGCTACCGGCAGGCGAACCTGCTGCTACCCACCAAACCGCGCGACGAGTCGCTGCGACTGCTCGACGACTACGCCGACAAGGTCGCCAAGTACCGCGGCTAAGTCAGCGCGGCTAATTCAGCGCGAGCCAAGTCAGCGCGAGCGACCGCGTCTGTACGGCGACACGCCGTAAAAAGACGTACAAAGGCGGTCGCTCGTACACGTCAAGCGCGCAAGCAGAGCCCGAATTGAGGAGCCCGCCGATTCTCGACGCGCGTCGAGTTTCTATCGTGACTGCATGAGCAATGACGCTGATGCCGGTCGGGTCGCCGAACTGGCGCGTGGGGTCGTCGCCGACCACGACCCGAAGAGCGTGCCGATTCCCGAATTCCTCGGCGCCTGCTACGACGCCGGTCTGACCTGGGTGCACTTTCCCGAAGGCCTCGGTGGGCTCGGGGTGTCCCGCGGTCTGCAGGCCGTCGCGGACCGCATCCTGCAGGGCGCGGGCGGCCCGGTGCCCCTCGGGCTCAACCCGATGGGCTACGGCATGGCCGCGCCCACGATCCGCGAACACGCCCAGACCGATGACGTCAAACGAAATTGGTTGCGCCCGTTGGCAACCACCGACGATCTGTGGTGCCAACTGTTCTCCGAGCCGGGCGCAGGCTCCGATCTGGCCGGGCTCGCCACATCGGCCGTGCGCGACGGAGACGACTGGGTCATCAACGGCCAGAAGGTGTGGACGAGCCTCGCGCACCGAGCGCGCTGGGGGCTGCTGCTCGCGCGCACCAATCCCGATGTGCCCAAGCACAAGGGCCTGACGTACTTCGTTATCGACATGCACGGGGCCGGCGTCGAGACGCGACCGCTGCGCCAGATGACGGGCCAGGCCGAGTTCAACGAGGTCTACTTCAGCGACGCCCGCATCCCGGACAAGCACCGCCTCGGCGAGGTCGACAACGGCTGGGCCGTGGCGATGACGACGCTGATGAACGAACGCACCGCACTCGGCGGCAGCGGCAGCAGGCGCGGCGCAGGCACCATCGCCGATGCGACCGGGCTGTGGGCGTCGCGACCCGAGCGCCACACCCCGGTGCTGCGGGACCGGCTCACACAGCTGTGGCTGCGCTCGGAGGCGCAACGGCTCACCTCCGAACGCTCACGCGCAGCCGCGACGGTCGGCGGACCCGGCCCGGAAGGGTCGGTCGGCAAGTTGGTCGGCGCCGAGCTCAACCAGGACATCTACCAGTGGTGTATGGATTTCCTTGGGCCAGAAGGGATTCTGTATCACGGCTATAAGCAGGGTAGCGGGCACCTGGTCGCAAAAAGGGACAGCGACTGGCAGGGGCCCATCCAGCAGCGGTACCTGCGCAGCCGCGCCAACACCATCGAAGGCGGGACGTCTGAGGTGATGCGGAATATTCTCGGCGAACGCATCCTCGGGCTGCCCGGTGACCTGCGTGCCGACGCCGGCATGCCGTGGAAGGAGATTCCCCGTGGTTGACAGCCCAGCCTCGCAGGCCGAGTACAAATTCACCGAGGAACAGGGCCAATTGCGCGATGCGGTGCGCAAGTTCAGCGCCGAACACTTCTCCGAGGAGACCGTCCGCGGGTTGATGGAGTCCGACCCGCCGTTCGATCCCAAGGTCTGGGCCCGACTCGGCGGCGAGCTCGGCGTGCTGGGTCTGTCGGTGCCCGAGGCCGACGGCGGAGTCGGCGGAACGGTCATCGATCAGGCTGTGGCCATCGAGGAGCTCGGGGCACGGTTGGCGTGTGGGCCGCTGTTCGGCACGGTGTACCTGGCGATCCCGGCCCTGGTGGCCGCCTCATCAGGGCCGGTGCGCGACGAGCTTCTCAATGACCTCGTCGAGGGTCGGCGCACAGCTGCGTTCGCCGTGGTGGACCGCGCCGGCGCGTTCGATCCGGATATCGTCTCGGTGTCGGCTTCCGGAGATACGTTGTCGGGCACGGTGACTCAGGTTGTTGACGGCGGCATCGCCGATGTCCTGTTGGTCGGCGCACGTGACGGTGACGGCGTCGTCCTGTATGCCGTCGACGGCACCGCCGACGGAGTGCAGCGCACACCGCTGGCCACGCTCGACCTCACCCGCTCCGAGGCGAACGTGACGTTCACCGATGCGCCTGCCCGCGTGATCGCCGGGGCCGAGGAAGCCAGCCGGGTGATCGACCATGCGCTGCAGGTCGGTGCGGCGCTGCTTGCGGTGGAGCAGGTGGGCGCCGCTCAGCATCTGCTCGACCTGTCAGTGGATTATGCGAAGTCGCGGTTGCAGTTCGGCAGGCCGATCGGGTCGTTCCAGGCGGTCAAGCACCGGCTCGCGAACCTGCTCGTCGACGTCGAGCACGCGAGGTCGGCTGCCTATCACGCGATCTGGGCGCTGGCGGACGGATCCGACGATCCGGCACTGGCCACCAGCATCGCCCAGGCGGTCTGCTCGGGCGCCCTGACCCACGTCGCCAACGACACCATTCAGGTGCACGGTGGCATCGGGTTCACCTGGGAACACCAGGCGCATCTCTACTACAAGCGCGCCGCGACGAACGCGGTTTTGCTGGGCAGCACCGAGGAGCACAGGGACCGGGTTGCGGCGATGGTGCTCGACGGCGCGGAGGCCGAGCGGGTGCCGCGGGTCGCCGACGGCCTGACGGTCTGAGCCTGTCTCGTCAGGCGTGACTTGCGTCACCTGGTTGATAACGATTCGAAACCTGTTGCGTTGCAAGATGAGACACGAGGACCAAACAGGTCAGCTGTGAACACTATGTTCACAAGGTGCGCCGGCGAACCGCCCTCAAACTCCCGCTGTACTTTGCAGCCGCCGCGGCGCTGACCAAGCTGCCGTCCGCCGCTGCGGCCGAGACGGGGCGGTGGTCGGCTGACCGCGCCAATGCCTGGTACGGGGAGCAGGGCTGGCTGCTGGGCGCCAACTATGTCACCTCGAACGCAGTCAACCAGCTCGAAATGTTCCAGGCGGGCACCTACGATCCACGCCGCATCTCCGGTGAGCTCAGCGTTGCCAGGCGGATCGGGATGAACACCATGCGGGTGTTCCTGCACGACCAGCTGTGGGCGACGGACCGGGCCGGATTCAGCCAGCGGCTTTCCCAGTTCGTCTCCATCGCGGCGAGCCACAACATCAAACCGCTGTTCGTGCTGTTCGATTCGTGCTGGGATCCGTTGCCCAAGGCCGGCCCTCAACGCGCGCCGATCAAGGGAGTGCATAACTCGGGCTGGGTGCAAAGTCCCGGCGCTCACCGCCTGGAGGATCCGGCCTACACCCGCGTGCTGCAGAGCTATGTCACCGGCGTGGTCGGCCAGTTCCGAAACGATCCGCGGGTTCTGGGGTGGGACGTGTGGAACGAGCCGGACAACCCCGCGAAGGACTACCGCAAGGTCGAGCACGCAGACAAGCTGAAGCTGGTCGCGGCGTTCCTGCCACACGTGTTCCAGTGGGTGCGAGCGGTGAAGCCGATCCAACCGTTGACCAGTGGCGTGTGGCAGGGCCATTGGCGCGACCCCGGCAGCCGCAGTGAAATCGTCAGCCTGCAGCTCGAGCTCTCCGACATCATCAGCTTCCACAGCTACGCCGAGCCGTCCGAGTTTGAGAACCGCATTGACGAGCTCGTCCCGCTGGGCCGGCCGATCCTGTGCACCGAGTACCTCGCCCGCAACCTCGGCAGCACGGTCGAGGGCATCCTGCCGATTGCCAAGCGGCGCAACGTCGGTGCCTACAATTGGGGCTTCGTCGCCGGGCGGACGCAGACGTACCTTCCGTGGGACTCCTGGAACGATCCGTACACGACGCTTCCGGAGACGTGGTTCAGCGATCTGATCCACCCCGACGGTCGGGCGCACGACGATAACGAGATTCGCTTCATCCAGAAGCTCGCGGGTTTGAGCACCGCGAGCTAGGGTCCGCGCCTCGACTGACCATCTTTTGTCGGGAATCGACTCGACTGCAGCAGTTTTCGGCATTTTGTGCACAATCTTGGCGAGGTGGACTTTGGGGGGCCGGAATTTGTCGGTGGTGGGTGTGATGATGCGGTTATGACGTTGACCGCCGCGCCTTGTGAGGCTGAGGAGCTCTCGCCCGATGAGCGCCTGGGGGCGCAGTTCGCTGCGCTCGAGGAGTTGGCCGGTCAACGCAACGCCATCGATGGGCGCATCGTGGACATCGTTGCTCAGATTGAACGTGAGCGGTCGTGGGGTATCACCGGGGCGCGCTCGGTCAAAGCGCTGGTGGCCTGGAAGCTGGGCCTGTCTG